>NZ_FMDK01000463.1 GCF_900091995.1 Streptomyces sp. MnatMP-M17 | reverse complement strand
CTGTCCGGTGGAAGGAGTTCCACCGGACAGGCGCCCTGTCGTCCCGGCCCTCCCGGGCCCGCTGGGACCGCTGTGTTACGAGGGGAGGATGTTCTCCGCCTGAGGGCCCTTCTGGCCCTGCGTGACGTCGAACGTGACCTTCTGGCCCTCCTGGAGCTCACGGAAGCCGGAGGTCGCGATGTTCGAGTAGTGCGCGAACACGTCGGGGCCACCGCCGTCCTGCGCGATAAAGCCGAAGCCCTTTTCCGAGTTGAACCACTTCACTGTTCCACTGGCCATTGCCCAAGTCTCCGTTTCGAGGGACGCGTGATTCCCGCACGGTGCGGGAACCGGAGGTGATCGCCCTGGTCCGCAGAGACGCTGAACAGCACAAACGCCCGTGACGGCACGTCACGGGCGAGCGGTACTTCGGAACCACGACAGCTGATCAAGACGCTACAGGGCTCGAAGCGATACAGCCACAGAAACGACCAACTCTTGCGCACGTGGCGTGTATCGGACCGCGATCGGCCCAACCCGTTCAGCCGACCCGGTATGACGATCAGACCTGTACGACCCGGTACGACGATCGGCCCGGGCAATCAATTTTGCGTGGCGTGCACTTTTGCATACCCTGCAAGATGTGACGAACGAAGGTGCGGCTCCGGGGCTCCGTGAGCGCAAGAAGCGGGCCACCCGGGCGGCCCTGGCGGAGGCGGCGGTACGGCTGGCCGCCGAGCACGGCGCCGAGAATGTGACGGTCGAGGCGATCAGCGAGGCCGCCGGAGTCTCCCCACGTACGTTCTTCAACTACTTCGACAGCCATGACGACGCGTTCGTGATGATGGACCGGGACGCCGGCGAACGGGTGCGCCACGCCGTGCGCGCGGCGCCGGCCGCCCTGTCGCCGCTCGAAGCGGTACGCGAAGCGCTCGCCACCGAACTCGTCGATGTGGCCGAGCGGCAGGAGATCTGGCGGCTGCGGGCCACGGTGCTCCAGCGTTCGCCGCGGCTGCTGGTCCGCGGGCTCGGCGCGCATATGGCCGAGGAGATCGAACTGGCCGAGGCCATCGCCGTACGGCTCGGCTCACGCGCGCCGAACGAGAAGAGCACCGCCGCCTCGGCTCCTGACCTCTATCCACGGCTGCTGGCCGCCGTCGCCGGTACGGCCGTACGGGTGGCCGTCGAGCACTGGTGCGCCCAGGGCCCGGACGCCGACTTCTCCGAGGTGTTCCGGCGTGTCTTCACCCTGCTGACGGACGGGCTCGCCGAACCGCCGCCGCCCGCCCTCTGACCCGCGGCCCCCGTCGTCCCTCCCTCGTCCCCACTCCCCGTCCTCCGTTTTTCTCATCCATTCGAAGAAGGACACATTGAGTGCAATCGAGGCGCCCGAACAGGCGCCGACCTCCATGTCCAACCGGCAGATACTCCAGGCCATGTCCGGCGAGAAGGGCTTATAGGGGTGTTACTTTGCCCTAGACTCAGGCCATGCCAGTCGCACCCGAGTACCTGCACCTCGTCTACCCTCCTCCCTTCCCTGCCCTCCTGTACGGCCGCAACAGCCATGATCCGAAGAAGAAGGGACGCAGCGTCAGCGACCAGCTCCACGACGGCCGCGACCTCTGCGCCCGCTTCGGCTGGCCCGTTCTGCGGGAGTTCAAAGACACCGGCATCAGCGCGAGCCGCCACGCGCGGAAGAAGCGCGACGACTTCGAAGAGCTGATCGCCGCCATTGAGGCAGGCGGGGCCCGGATCGTCGTCGCATTCGAGGCATCGCGCTATTACCGCGACTTGGAAATCTACGTCCGCCTCCGCAATGCCTGCCATGCCAATGATGTGCTGCTCTGCTACAACGGAATGATCTATGACCTGTCCAAGCGGGAGGACAGGAAGGCGACGGCTCAGGACGCGCTCCAGGCCGAGGATGAATCGGAGGGCATCCGGGACCGGATCCTGCGCACAACCCGGATCCACGCCCAACAGGGCGGCGCGCACGGCAAGATCCAATTCGGCTACCTGCGCAAGTACGATCCCGACTCCGGCGATCTGATCGGGCAGTTCCCGCACCTGAAGCACGCCGAGCACGTGAACGCGTCCTTCCGAAGCATCGACTCAGGAAACTCGTTGTATTCCGTCTTGACTCGCCTCAAGGGCGAACCATCTGCGGTCCGACTCGACGGCGCCCCCTGGACCGAACGAAACGTCAAGCGCATGCTCCTCAACCCCGTATACGTCGGGAAGCGCGTTCACAATGGAACTCTGTACGACGCCGCCTGGGACGCACTCCTCAAGAAGCCTGACGGCGAGCCGGATGTGGCGCTGTTCCGGAGGGTGGTCAAACGGCTGACGGACCCCGACCGCGGAACCCAGTTCGATTCCCGCGCAGCCCATCTACAGACCGGTATCACCCTCTGCGGGGAATGCGGAGACCAGGCGAAGATGAGGGCCGGCAAGCAGCGCGGCCGTCCCCTGTACGACTGCGCCGACATGCACGACACATCGATCAGCGAGGCTCTGGGCAATGCCTATGTGGAGGAAGCGGTCCTGACATGGCTGTCCACTCCTGCGGCCCGTGCTGCCCTTGTTCCAGATGAGGAAGAGGAGGAAGCGGAGCAGTCAGAAGCGCAGTCCCGCCTCGACACGCTCAAGGCGCAGCTCGGCGAGGCGAGAAAGCTGGCCTCCACCATCGGACCGGACGGCGCGCTGGGGCTCCCTGTGGCCGCGCTCGCGGCCATGGAGCGGCAACTCCAGCCGCAAATCGACGAGGCGCAGGAAGCCGTGAATCAGGTGATGGGGGTATCTCCCCTCGTACGCAGCCTGGTGATGGCTCCGGACCCGGACATCATCTGGAACGGCGCGCCGACCACGGCAACTGGGCCGGAGCAGCCGGGCCTGACGCTGGAGCAGAAACGGTCTGTACTTCGCACGATCGTGACGATCCGCCTCTACAAAGCCGGAAAGGGCGTTCGCACGATCAAGCCCGGCCGAATCAAGCTCTCGTTCATAGGCGAGCCGGGTTTCGAGAGGAAGCCACTCAGTGCCCGCGAGGCCGCAGAGCGCCGGGCGGCGCGCGCGGCCGAAAAGGCCGCGGGAAGCGGGCCCCTTCCAGTCGTGGGCGAGCCGGACCTCAAGGACGACTGACCTCGCGATCGCAGGCGGCGGCGTCGCAGTCGGCTTCCTCGCGGGCGCGGGCTGCGCCGGGGAAGCCGATGACCTTGCCGTGTTCTTCCGCCGGCCGATCTTCGAGGAGACCGGCTTTGATCATGCGAAACGCAATTCCAAGGCTCTCGCACGCCATCCGCGCGCGTTCCTCTTCGAGCTGGTCGCGTATCGCCTGCCGCTCGGCCCGCAGTCGAGCCTCCATCCGCTCCAACTCGGCAGCCGCGTCACGCCGGATCCGCGCCCGCTCGACCTCCATGGCGGCTTGCACGGCGACGGACCTTCCGCGCTCGGTGTCCGCTTCGCGCATTGCTTCGGCCAGACGCCCTCGCTCGGCGTGTGTGTCTGTGGTCCACTTCCGGATCGACACGAGGGCGATGAGGGTGAGCGCGATCATGCTGAGGCAGGCGCCGCCGAGGCTCCGGGCCAAGTCATTTTGAGCCACCCCGTAGAGAACTACGGCCGTCCCCAGGGCCATGACTACCGCTGCCGCTATCGCAGTTGCTCGTGTGCCGGCCGTGAGATCCATCGCATACCCCCGCTACATCTGTGCCGCCGTGCCCCCAGTCTCGTCGGCGCTACCTGCGGCGTCCTCGCCTTGTAGACGTTTGAGCCGCTCGATGGTTGCAGTGAGCATCTCGCGCCCGATGGGGTCGGTGATGCCCCACTGGTCTGCTGCCTCTGATGGGGTGATAGGCCGCGAGCCTACCTGTGACCGACCAGTTTCGGACAGTGCACTTAGCGACTCGGCCGGAATGCCCATCTCCACAAGCAGGTCACGCAGGGGGATATCGAGCTTCTCTGCAATCGCGGGGAAAAACTTGGGCTCGGGAATGGACTTCCCCTTGAGCATGCGGGAGACGCTACTGGTCGACATGCCCGTGTCGTCGGCCAGGCGTTGCTGGGAACCGTGGCCGATGTAGCCGGCGCGCTCAGCTGCGGAGCCGACGAGTGCGGCGAACTTCCGTGCCCGCGCGGCTGTGGGGGAATCCGTCATGTCCGCAAACTCTAGCTCCCTAGGTAGGGAGTAGCTAGAAAATCCCTGGCCCGCAAGAGTGGCTATCAGGCCACCTACCTGCATAGATGCTGTTCAGCGTCGAACTCGAACACGTGTACGACCGCAGATTCACCCCTCCCTTACGCGCAAGTTCCCTTGCGAGGGAGGGATTTTCATGGCAGAGTCTCCCTCGTGAGCAAGGAACCCCCTGCTACCAGCAACGGGAGGAGTGAGTACGTGTACCGCCTGAGCGTCAGCAAGCTGCTGGAGAAGACCCTCGCCGTCGGCGACGGCACCGGGTACGCCATCTCCCGCCGCGCCGGAATCAGTGAATCGTCCGCCTACCGGATCCTCGCGGGCGAGGCGCAGCCTGACTTGAACACGGCGATGCGTCTCGCTGAGACCTATGACCTCGACCTCCGCAAGATCATGAAGCGGATCGAGATCGAGAGCGTCGCCGCGTGACGCGCGAGGAGCGCCGCCGCCTGCTGGGCGACGAGGTCATCGCGGAGATTCACGCCCGGGTCGCTGAAGCCCCGCCGCCGACTCCGGAAGTGATCGCTGTCCTGCGGCGGATCCTGACCCGCCCGGCCGGCCGTACGGCCGTGGCTGCGCCGGTGAAGCGCGCGGCCTGAGACATGAGCGGGGCCGCCCGGACCGGGCCTGGTCCATGGCAGCCCCTCGGCAAATCCACCCACCAAAGAGAGAAGTGGATCACCTTGAGTACACAGACTATCCGTCCCACGGACTTGCCCGCCGGTCACCGGCGCACGGTCCTGTTGGACTTCGAACTTCCCCGTCCGGCGAGTGTCCCGGCTGTGTTCCGTGCTGCGGCTCGGCTGCTCGTGGCGAACGGCCACTGGCAGGGCGACTACCTGCCGGATGTGTTCGATCGGGAGATGTGCATCCCGCACTTCCTGCGGCCGATGTCGATCGTGGCCGCGCTGAAGTGCGCGACGACCAGTGACCCGCATCGTACGTCGCTGCTGGCGGACGAGGCGATCGCTGTCCTCGCGCTGCGGCTGGAGGTCAACGGCGAGGTGGGCCCGTACTGGGGGGACATCTTCTCGCTGGAGGAGCACATCGCCGCGTGGGGCGACGTTGAGGGCCGCACCACGGAGTCGGCGGTGGCGGTGCTGGAGGCGGCTGCTGAGGCGTGCGAGGCGAGCATCTGATGCGCGCCTACGACTTCTGGACTGAGACCGGCACTGTCGAGTCCGGGACGTACCCGATCGCGTCCTTGGGTCTGCGGCCGAGCGGCGAGGCCACTGCGAACGAGCTTCAGATGCTGTTCCCCTCGGCCATGCCGGTGGAGAAGCAGCTTGCTGTTGCTGACCATGTGCTGGCTGGGGTTCAGCGGTGGCGTGACGGCATTGCTGAGGTTGCGGAGCGGCAGCGTACGGCGGCGGATGAGCTTGCTGAGGCGCGCGCTGAGATTGCCCGGCTGAAGGCCGAGCGCGAGGGCGGTGCGGCGTGAGCGCCCCGACGATGCCGGAAATGGTCCGGACCGACGAGCTCAGCGTGGGCGATGTCGTCTGGTGGCCCCGCGAGATGGCTCTGGCAACGATCACCGAAAAGCCTGCGGAGCTGAAGGACAAGCTGCGCTTCGAGGACTCGCGGAATCCCAAGGCGCCCATCGAGTACGGCGTGCGGGTTGTGGGGCGGCACAACGGGAGCGGCGAGGTGCTGCACGTTGACTGTGCGCCTTCGATGCTGTGGCAGCGGGAGTCGGAGGCTCCGAGCGCCCTGGGGCGGTGCCGAGTGAGGGCCCCGGAGGAGACGCCGGAGTACGCGGCGGCGCTTGACGCGATCCGGGCGCGCTTCAACCAGGTCAGTCCGTCTGGGTCGATGTGGCGTCTGGCTGAGCTGGATGTGCGGGCTGCGCTGCGGGTGCTGGTGGTTGAGGGCCGTCTGGTGGGTGCGCAGCAGGCTGCGGAGTTGGCGCGGCTGGAGGCGCTGGTGCCGGAGCAGGCGGCCGAGTTGGCTCGTTTGCAGGAGGCGTTGGCTCATGCTGCGGGTGCGCATGTGGCGGATGCGGCTGAGGTGCGGAAGCTGAAGAAGCAGGTTGCCGCGCTGGAGCTGCGCGAGGGCTTGGCGTGTGCGGCTGAGGCCGACGCGAAGGCGGAGGTGGAAAAGCTCGCCGAGCTGGAGTCCGCACAGCTGTTCCTCGCCGAGTACGACGGCATGGAGCCCGAGCTGCACCGCACGCTCGACGGGGCCAAGGAGTTCGTTGCCGACGGCGCGAGCGCGGACATGAAGTCCATCCCTGGCGTGGAGCGGGCGTGGGACTTCGTCGAGGAGGAGGACGGCGTCCTCCAGCAGGTTTGGACGGATCCGGACACTGACGCTCCTCTGTCGCAGGGGCCGGGTCGGATCACGCCGCTGCGTCCTGTGGCGCCCGGCCCGGTCGCTGCGGATGGGGTTGCGCCGACGCAGGCCCTCCGCGAGGACGCCGAGGAAACGAACTTCTTCCGGCCCGACCGCACGTACAGCAACGGCAACGCCTACCGGGCGCCCGAGCTGATCACCCTGTTCCGTGTGGAGCACGTCACCCGCCATCCCGAGCACGGTCACCTCCGCGCGATCGGCTGGATGAGGAACGGTGCGCCGGGCTCGAAGTGGCACGGAGGCTTCCAGGACGAGGGCGAGTTCGAGGGCTGGACCGATGTCACCGAGGGCGGTGTGTCGTGATCGCTTCCGTCATCGCGTACGTGCTGATCGCCGCTGGTCTGCTCTGGCTGACGCTCGGCTGCCCCACGCCGGGGGGCGAGTGATGGACGAGGTCCTCCGCATCGCGTCCGCCGCAGCCCTGACGTGGGGTCTCGGCTGCATGGTCTTCGTCGCGATCGTCGACGACCACCACCCCATCGCCTTCCTGCACGACCGGCTGGCGCCCGCTGCTGCCCGCGTCGTGCTCTTCTTCCGCCCGACTGGAGGCCACCGTGCCCGCTGACCTGACCCCGAGCACGACGCCCGGCCTGTCCGTGCGGCTCCGCTCTGACTGGTTCAAGGCCATCTTCCGCGCCGACCTCATCCGCCACCACACCCTGATCGCCCTGGTCCAGCACTGGGGCGACGCGGACGCCCGGGAGGACGTCATCAACCAGCTCGACGCGCTCGCCGAGGCCGTGGCCTCCCCGCGCGAGGGAGAGCTGGACGCGCTGACGGAGGCCGTGGAAGACGCCGCCGCGATGGACAGCGCGGAGATCGAGATCCGTCTCGCGGACGCGCTGCGGCTGCGGGACGAACTGGACGCGGTGATCTCGAAGCTGACGCGGTTCAACCCGCAGCGACTCACGGCCGTGGCAACCCGGCCCGAAAGGCGGACGGCATGAACTGCGACGAGCCCCTCCACCTCGACGGCGAGGACCACTCCTCCCGGAACTGCCTGCTGAAACTCGGCCACCCCGGAGCACACGAGTACTACGGCGGCCAGAAGTTCCCCCGCCCCGAGAGCGCCGAGCCGAACCCCGACGTCGAGGACCTGATCGTGGCCGGGGCCAAGGCCCGCAACGCGTGGGGCATGGACGAGATGCAGTGGCCGATCGTTGTCGAGGTCACCAGTACGTACGTCATCAAGGCGCCGGGCGCGACCGAGGACGAGGCTCTCAAGTACTGGGTCGACGGAGACTACCCGGACCTGTCCGGCGAGCAGGCGATCGACGGCAGCGTCGAGTTCCGCCGTATCGACCGGTGGCAACGTCGCGATCTGACCGGCGCCCCGATCGGGCCTGCGATCGCATGCCCTGGCTGCGGGCGGCTGTCGATGAAACGCGAGTGGTTCCACAACCCGATGCGCAAGTGCCACGGTCCGATCAAGTGGCACGAGACCCGGGCTCCGAAGCTGTACTGGCGATACCGCCGGGAACACAAGGCGACTCCGGTGCACATTCTGGGCGGTGCGGCATGAGCGCCCGCGACGAGTTGTACGCGCTGGCTGGCTGGGGCGACGACCGTACGGCCAACGCCAAGATCGACGCCTACCACGACGAGGTGACGCGGGGGAACGCGGACTGGCTGGAGGGCATCGGCCAGGACCACGCCGCGAGCATGCTCCGGTACTCGCTGGACCTCGCCGACGAGATGGACACGGTGGAGAAGGCCAGCGCCCCGGCGCCGACGGCCACTCCCCAGCCCGACTTCTTCCAGCCCGGCCACGGCTACACCCACCGCGACGGCAGCGACTTCCTGACCGTCGCCGTCACCAACCACCCCATCACCGGCGAACGTCTCGCGATGGGCTGGCGATCCGAGCACAGGGACTGGCACCGGCCTGCGGTCGTCGGCATCAACCAGTGGAACCACGAGTACGACGGCGTCGCACCGCCCGCGCCGGAGCCCCTGACCGACCGGCAACAGCGGCTCCTTGCTGAGATCCAGCGGCGCCCCCGTGAACTCCGCAGCAGCAGCCCCGTCGCCGCCCTTTACCGCGAGTGGGGTGTCCACACCTCGCTGCGTGAGGCCCGGCACGACCTCTACGCGCTCGCCCAGCACGGCTACCTCACTGCGTCCGTCGACGTCACCGGACGCCGCTACGACCTCAACACCCGGAAGGACGGCGCCCGATGAAGGTCCAACTCGACCTGCCCGAGTTCCGCGTCGAGCAGTACACACACCACGAAAACGGCAACGTCACCGACGAGGGACTCTGCGCGGGCTGCGGACTGGAGCGATATGGCCTGATGGCCAAGCTCCACCCCGTCGGCTGGCTCCACGCCGAAGACGAAGACGGCAACCCCACCTGCCTCCAGAAGGCCATCGACAAGCTGACGGCGCCGGATCCGGCCACGGCGTGGACCACCGTCGCACGGCACGTGGCGAAGTACCCGTCGCGGCACGACGCGGCAACGATTCGCGCGGTCATCCGTGAGCTGCTGCAGCTCGTGGAGGCGAAGCGGGGCGATGCCCTGTGACGACCGTCGCGCAGGCCGGGGCTACGGCCCCGGCCGCCGGCCCCGGCGTCACCGAGCCCGGCATCTACCAGATGACCAACGAGGAGTACCACGCCGACCGCGGCAGCCTCTCTTCCAGCGGCGCCCGACTTCTCCTCCCCCCGTCCTGCCCCGCCCTGTTCCGGCACGCACAGGACACCCCACAGGAGCCGAAGAAGACCTTCGAACTCGGCACCGCCGCCCACAAACTCGTCCTCGGCGAAGGACCCGACCTCGTACGCATCGACGCCACCGAATGGCGGTCGGCCGCGGTCAAAGCCGACGTTGCCGACGTACGGGCCGCAGGCGGAGTCCCGCTGAAGCCCGCAGAGTACGAGCAGGTCCACGCGATGGCCGACGCCCTGCGCCACCATCCCGTTGCCGCCGCACTGTTCGACCCGGCGCGCGGCCGGCCCGAGCAGTCGCTGTTCTGGCGCGACCGGCCGACCGGTGTCATGCGCCGTGCCCGCTTCGACTGGCTGCCCCAGCCGCGCACCGGACGCCTGATCATCCCCGACTACAAGACCTGCCGATCCGCCGAACCGGCCGCCCTCGCCCGCGCGGTGGAGGAATACGGCTACCACCAGCAAGCCGACTGGTACCGCTCCGGCGCCAAGGCCCTCGGCCTGGCCGACGACACTGCGGCATTCGTCTTCGTCTGCCAGGAGAAGACCGCCCCCTACCTGGTGTCGGTCATCGAACTGGACGCGAACGCCATGCGGATCGGCGCCGCCCGCAACCGCCGCGCCCTCCAGATCTACGCCGACTGCGTCGAGACCGGCCACTGGCCCGGCTACAGCGACGACATCGCGTACCTCTCCCTTCCCTTCTGGGCCGAGGCCCGCGACACCGAGGAGTACTTGTGACACACCAGCAGATCGAACGCATGACCCCCGCTGCGGCCCCGGGACGGATCGGGCAGGGCACCGCGGTCGAGCAGTCCCGCGCAGTCGCCGAGGTCCAGGCGGCGATCGTCGTGGCGCAGCAGTGCCCGCGGGACATCAACGCCGCGATCGCCGAGATGCGGCAGTCGTGCCAGCAGCTCGCCCTCGCCGAGCGAGCCACGTTCCGCTTCCCCCGCGGTGGCCAGACCGTGTCCGGGCCGTCCGTGCACCTGGCCCGAGAACTGGCCCGCTGCTGGGGCAACATCCAGTACGGGCTGGTGGAGATGCGCCGCGACGACGAGTACGGCGAGTCGGAGATGCAGGCGTTCGCCTGGGACGTCCAGAAGAACTCGCGGAACTCCTCCACCTTCATCGTCCCTCACAAGAGGGACCAGAAGGGCGGCCCAAAGAAGCTCGAAGACCTCCGGGACATCTACGAGAACAACGCCAACAACGGCGCCCGCCGCGTCCGTGAGGCGATCTTCGCGATCCTGCCGCCCTGGTTCGTCGAAGAGGCCAAGGAACTCTGCGCGAAGACCCTCCGCGACGGCGGCGGCAAGCCGCTGAACCTGCGGGTCGCGGACGCCATCCGCGCGTTCGAGGGCATCGGCGTCACCGCGGACCGGATCGAGTCGAAGCTCGGCCGGCCGTCCGGGAAGTGGACCGAGCACGACGTGGCGCAGCTCATCGTCGCGTTCAAGTCGATCCAGCAGGGCGAGATCACCGCCGACGACGAGTTCCCGCCGCAGCGCGTGACGGCCGAGGAAATCGAGGCAGCGGCCAAGGCCCCGGTCACGGGCACCGAGTCCGGCTCGACGGACTGGCCGGCCGCGGCGCAGCCCGGATCGGGGGCCCGCGCATGACGAACATCGCCTTCGTCGACACGGAGACAACTCACCTGGACTCCGCACTGGGGGACGCCTGGGAAGTCGCCGTCATCCTGCGGGAGTTCGACGACAACGAGCCCACCGACACCGAGTACGTGTGGCAGATCCGCCCCAACCTGGCCACCGCCGACCGGGAGGCGCTGGAGATCGGCCGCTACCTGGAACGGTTCGCCGTCCCCCCGCACGCTGAGGCCGCGTTCACCGGCTACGAGGACGGCCCGATCGTGCCGATGACCCGCTTCCAGGCGGTCAGCGCCATCCTGTCGGTCCTGTCCGGCGCCGTCATGGTCGGCTCCAACCCGGGCTTCGATGACCGGTTCCTCCGCAAGCTCCTCGGCCCCGGCGCAGCCCAGTGGCACTACCGGCCGCTCGACATTGCCACCCTCGCCGCCGGGTTCCAGTACGGGCAGGCGTCCGTACCGCACGCCACAGGCGCCGTTCTCCAGCGTGACGACCTGCCCGGGATGCCGCTCTCCTCACGTGGTCTGTCCCGGCGGATGGGTGTTGAGCCGCCCGGCGCGGACGGGCACCAGGCGCTGGTGGACGCCCGGTGGGCCCGCGACGTGTACGACGCCGTCACCGGCACCCGCGCCCCAGCCCGGGATGGTGCCGCGTGACCGCCACCATCGAGACCAAGGGATGCCTGGACGTCACCGCCCGCCGCGACAGCCTGCTCACGCTCGTCAGGGAAGGCTCGCGTCGGCCCGTCACCACGAAGCGGGCCCAAGACCTGTACAGCGTCACCCCGTGGTCCGGTATCGGCCGCAACGCCGCACGCCGCGACCTGCGGGACCTCGCCCGGCGGGGACAGCTCCTCGGCGTCACCGTCGACGGGCAGCGGGCCTACCTGCTCACCCCCAAGGTCGTCTGGCGTCACCCCGGCGGGCGTATCCGCCCCGAGCTCGCACTCCTTCAGGCCATCGCCAACGAGGGTGGCGAGTGGACCCCGGGGCGGGCGAAGGTCGTCATGCGCCGCGCCCTCGGCACCAACGTCTACCGATCCGTGGCCCAGCGCCACCTGGACAACCTGCACCGTGACGGCCTCGTCGAGCTCCACAGCGAGCGGCCCGGCCACTGCTACTACACCTCCCTCATCGAAGGCGGCGCCGCGTGACCGCCCCGGCCCTGTCCACCGCGGTTCCCGTCCCGGCTCCGGCCGGGGCGGGGACCGCCCGCCCCCGCCCTCTCCCGGACCACGGCACCCTGTCCCGCCACAAATACCACGGCTGCAAGTGTCCTGCCTGCGTCGAGCACTACCTCGCCTACCAGCGCGCCCGGCACCGCAAGCGGGGCTACGGCACGTGGCAGCCGTACGTCGACGCCGAGCCGATCCGCCAGCACCTCCTCGCCCTCAACGCGGCGGGCCTGTCCTATGCGGTGATCGCCGAGCGGATCGGCCGTGCCACCGCCACGGTCACCGGCTTCATCTACGACGCCAGCCCGCGCCGGCCCCGGAAGAAGCGCGCCACACCCGAAATCGCCGCCGCAATCCTGGCCGTGACCGCCGCGGAGGTCATGCCGGGACAGGTCGATTCGACCGGCACCGGCCGCCGAGTCCAGGCGCTGGCCGCGATCGGCTGGCCCATGCGGACCCTCGGACCGCACATCGGGACCCACCCGGCCTGTGTGGGCAGGCTCGCCGGGCAGAGGTACGTGCTCCGCAGTACCGCCCGAATGGTTGCTGACGCGTACGAGAACCTCCAGCACCAACGCCCGGAAGAGCACGGTGTCAGCCTCGCGACCGCGGTCAAGACCCGTAAGTGGGCGGCCCGTCAGGGCTGGCCGGATCCGGTGTGGTGGGACGACATGGGCCGCATCGACGACCCCACGTTCGACCCGAAGTCTGCCGAGCGTGACCTGAACCGGGACCAGCTCGCCGCCCTGCGCCGTACGGAGATCGACCACCTGCGGGGCTTCGGGCTCACCGACGAGACCATCGCGGTCCGTCTCGGGCTTGCCCTGTCCACGGTCCACGCGATCACCGTCGAACTCCGCACCGGCCAGCGCCGCGACCGTGCCCAGACCGCGAAGGAAGCCGCCTGATGGCCGCCGCCCCCAAGAAGAAGAGCCGCACCGCCACCCACCGACCGGCCGTAAGACGCCGCCGATTCCGGCACGACGACCCCGTCGCAGTCGACCTTTTCTCCGGCTTCGGCGGGCTCACCGAAGGCATCAAAAGAGCCGGTTTCACCACGATCATGGCCGCGAACCACAACGCCTACAAGGTCGAGGTCCACGAGGCGAACCACCCGGACGCCGACCACTGGATCGCCGACTTGGTCGACCCCGAGGCCGCGGACTACCACTCCGCCCGGGACCTTCCCCCTGCCGACCTGCTCGTTGCCGGGGTGTCGTGCGTCAACCACTCACTCGCCAACACGATCAAGGCATACGAACAGGGCGCGACACTGTTCGAGCTGGACGACCCCGACTACGAGGCGCGCGTCACCAAGTCCGAGCGGGACCGGGCCACCGCGAACTGCGTCCTGCAGTACGCCGCCAAGCACCACCCGCGGCTCATCCTCGTCGAGTGCACCACCCAGCTCACCTCATGGGGGCCCGCACTGCCGGGCCGCCCGAAGGTCGGGGACGGCTCGACCTACCGGTGGTGGCTCAACCAGTTCGATTTGCTCGGCTACCGGCACAAGGTCCTGTACCTCAACAGCCAGTTCTTCGAGGTACCGCAGTCCCGGGACCGCGGTTACTGGGTGTTCGTCGACAAGTCCCTTCCGATGCCCGACCTGGAGCACCGGCCGGTGTCGCGCTGCGGGCGCTGCAACACGGACGTCGAGGCGGTGTGGACGTGGAAGACCGGCATCCCAGCGACCGGCACGGTGATGTACGGCAAGCAGTACGAATACCGGTGCCCGTCCTGCCGGCGTCCCGTCGTCCCGCCGACAACGCCGTCGCTGGCCGCGCTCGACCTCACCGATCTCGGCACGCGCATCGGCGACAAGCCGGTCAAGACGTTCAAGGACGGCTTCGTCGGGCCGCTCGCGCGGTCGTCAATGGCACGCGCGGAACGGTGCCGCCAGCGTTTCGCCGACTTCCCGGCGATCCTCATGCCGGCGAAGGGCGTGCACGGCTCGGAGCGGCTCCTGCTGCAGCCAATGGCGACGCAGACCAGCCAGCAGGAGACCGCGATCCTGTCCACCGGACCGGTCGTCCAGCCGCTATGGGCCCAGGACTCCGCTGATGGACTGGCCGCACCGGCGATGGCGCTCGCGGTGGACAACTATCAGGGTGCCGCGCGAGGCGCCGGGGAACCGCTGCCCACTCAGGTCGGGTCGGAGACCCTCGCCGTGCTGTCCTCCGGAGTCATCCCGTACCGGAAGAACACACTGCCCACTCTGCACAGCGAGGCGATGCCCACCTTCACCTCGGAGCAGATCCCCGCGGTGCTGACGGCCGCCGGCTGGTACAAGCAGAACGGGACGACTTCGGGACACGGAACCGCGCCGCACCCTCTCACCGACCCGCTCGGCACCCTCACCGCCCACGACACCACCGCGCTGCTCATGGCCCAGTGGCAGGCGTCGCTCGCCGAACTTCCCCTCGAAGACTGCTTCTACCGAATGATGGCCGCCCACGAGATCGGCCGCGGCTGCGGCTTCGACGTCGACTTCAACGACTACCGCGGCACCTTCACCGTCTGGGGCTCCGCCCGCAACCAGGTCGACGGATTCGGAAACGCCGTCAGCCCGCAGGTCGGCACCTGGATCGGGGAACGGCTGCGGGCCGTCATCCACGGTCGCCAGGACTTCGGCTCGACCACATCCAAGGCAGCCGCCGCGTGACCCACCGCCCGCCACGTCCCCACCCCCCGCCGGGTGGGCTCCTCGACTGGGGCCACTCCTCGCACTGGTCCCGCGAGGCAAGGCCGTGCAGGTACTGCGGCCGGCCGACGAACCTCCGGGACTCAAAGGGCAAGGCCGCACATAAATGTTGCGCCGAAGCCGCCCTCGCCCAGCAGGTCGCCGACGCGGCCGACGCCTACGAGAACGAAGGACACCTCACATGAACACCACCAACCCCACCACCACGCTCTTCGGCCCCGACCGGCACCGCCTCGGCTACGAGGACCAGGAGTGGTCCGTGTGGGTGAGCGGCATGGACGAGATCCACGACAGGGAGACCCTCGGTGGCGCGCTGAACCTGGCGAACGAGCTGAACGCCACCTTCGCGCAGATGCGGTTCAACTCCACCAGCGAGTACGACCCGGTCATGTACGCGGTCGTCCTGCACCACGGCTACGCGTGGACCGCCGACACCGAGCACCGTCTCGGCAAGGACTGCGGCATCAAGGCGTGCGGCCCCTGCTCTGCGAACCGCTCCTGACCCAGCGCGTACGGCCGGGCCCGCGGGTATCGGGCCCGGCCACCCCACCAGAACACCACACGGAAGGCACACCCCATGAGCGACCAGCCCACCGGGCTCACCCCCGAGATCGTCAACGCGATCATCCGCGACCCCAGCAGCCCGCTCTACCCCTCGCAGATCACCGTCTTCTGCGACCACTGCGGCACTGAGAAGACCGCCGACTACATGGTCAGCGAGGACATGACCCGCGCCCAGCGCCTCGGCGTCGCCCGCAAGCACCTCGTCAACAACGAGGGCTGGGAACACGACGCCGACACCGGGGACGACTTCTGCCCCGAGCACGCCTCCACCACCGCCTGACCGACCCCGTAGCGCCGTCCGGGGCGGCTGGCCTCGTGCCCCGCCCTGGACGGACCCACAGCGCAAAGCCCCGCCGTGGCGGGGCCAGGAAGACGAGAGGAGGAGGCGGTGCGGTCAACCAGAACGCTTCGGCAGGCGCACGACGCGCTTCTTGCGCGGCTCGGCCGGAGGAGTTGCTTCTTCGGTATCCGCCTCGGCGTTCCAACGGTCGGCTTCGGCCTGCACCTCGCGCCGATACTTCGCGATCTCGCGCTTGATGTGCATGCGGATGTCTGCCGACCGAGTCAGGCCCTTGCGCTTGCATGCCAGCTCATACGCGGCCCAGTCCTCGTCGTCGATGCGGACGACGCGGTTTGTGGTGTGGGTGTCCTTCGCGCGGCTGACCATGCGCCCAGCGTAAGCGCTGCATATGCACCGCGTCCAGACGCCACATTGACCATGCATATGCACAATTGTAGGGTCTTGCATATGCACACCAAGGATCTCCCAAAGTCTCTGCGAACCTCCCTGGACGCCACGCTCCAGCACATACATCTGATCCAGGAGAAGGAAGCCAGGCTGGCGAATGCCCGCCGAGGCACCCTGGAACAGGCCCTCCACCAGATCGGCACCCACTACCGCACTGGACAGCTCACCGAAGTCCAACTCTGCTCCGCTCTGGCCGCCGTCCGCGCAAGCAAGCAGCCCGGCGCAATGAACGCCTGGGACGAGATCGTCGGCGCCCCTTGGAAGCGCGTAGCCCAACGAGCGAAGCAACTTCCCAACGGCCCCGAAGGCAGTTGGGTCGGCGAGTACCCCATCCCCACAGGCAACCCGGCACCGCTCTCTGGATCCGCCGTCGTCTATGTCCTATTCGACGACGGCAACGAGCCCTGCTACGTCGGCTCCACTCACACATTCCGGGCACGCCTTCGCCGCCACACGAAGGACGGCAAGCACTTCGTTCGCTGGCAAGCCCACCCCTGCCGCGACCGCGAGCACGCCTACCTCATCGAGGACCGGCTCCTTCGGCAGCACAAGCCCTACCTCAACCAAAAGGCCAGCAGATGAACGGCCGCCCGGCGATACCCGCCACATCCTCCTAACCAGTACGGACGAGAGAAGCACTTCATGGCCTGGTTCGCCCTCGATGACGGGTTCGACACGCACCCCAAGGTGCGCAAGGCAGGCAACGCCGCCGTCGGCCTCTTCGTGCGCCTCGGCGTCCACGCAACCAGGCACCTGACTGAGGGCCACCTCGACGGGGCCATCGTCCGGACGTATGGCACCGAACCGAACGTCCGCAGGCTCATCGCCGTCGGCATGCTGCACGGCGCCGGGCACACGTGCTCCCGCTGCCCGCAGCCGGCCGACGGCGGGTACTACATCCACGACTACCTCGACTACAACAAGTCCCGCGCGCAGATCGAAGCCGCCCGTGAGAACGCCCGGAAGCGGCAGCAGAAGGGGCGGGACACCGCCCGTTCGAACCGGAATCAGCGCGGAATCGGCTCCGAATCGAACTCGAATCGGAGCCGAAACGAAGCCGATTCCGCGCCGAATCGAAGCCGAAACGACCCCCTGTTTGACGACTCCGCCGCAGGTCAAGGCGGTCCGTCACGGCGTGACACCCATGAGGGTGTCACGGGTGTCCCCTCCCCTCCCCTCCCCTCCCATAACTACGACGTGGCTGATGTAGATGAGGAGAGTGCAGGTAGTAGGGCGTCGGTGTCCCGGCCTGACGGCCGCCTCCCCCTCGACCAAGCCGACTTCCACATCACCGACACCATGCGCCGCTGGGCACTCCAGACCTTCGGCCCCGGGCTCGACATCGAGTACGAGACCCAGCAGTTCGTCAGCCACTACCGCGCCGACGGCTCCCGCCGCCGCTCCTGGCCCGACGAATGGCAGAAGTGGATACGCCGCTCCGCGAAGTTCGCGTCCGAGCGCCGCCAGCAGCACCCGACGAGCAACGTCATCGCCCTCCCGTCCGGCCAGACCCTCACCGGGACCGACGCCAAGGTCGCGGGCTGGATGGCCATCGCCGAACAACTCCGCCAGCAGGGAGACCCCGCGTGACCAGCACCATGGAATGGATCCGCCGCACCTACGACGTGCCCGCCCGCCACGGCATGCGCATCGAGTACGACGGCAAGCCCGCCACAATCACCGGCGCGGGCGGCGGCTACCTACGCTTCCGCATCGACGGCGAG
>NZ_FMDK01000198.1 GCF_900091995.1 Streptomyces sp. MnatMP-M17 | reverse complement strand
ACGGCCGGGCCATCGACAACGACGATCCTCCGCCTTGCGATCGCACGCACCGGACGCCGCGCGGCCCGCCCTGCGGGCGGACGACGCTACTTCTGAAACACGGCCTAATGACCTGTGTGGTCCGCCGCGCCCTTGGTGCTCTTCCCGCCCTTGGCGCCGTCCGCGGTCATCGGCATCGGGTGGTGCGGCTCGTAGCCCGGGATCGTGCCGTCCGGCTTCTTGACCAGCAGCAGGCCCGCCATGCCCATGTCCGAGTGGCTCTGGACATGACAGTGGTACATCCAGGCGCCGGCGCCCACGTGTTCGCCCGCGAGGATCTGGAAGCCGAAGGAGTCCGCCGGACCGGTGATCTTGTTGTCGACCACCCGGCTGGGATCGTCGGGACCGGTCAGCAGACCCGTCCTGTTGTCCGCCCAGCGGTGACCGTGGATATGGAACGTGTGGTAGAACTCGCCGTGCGTGATCATGATGATCTCGACGCGGTCGCCGACGGTCGCCTCGAAGTTGGGCGCCTCCGTGCCGGACTTGTTGTTGATCGTCATGTCGTTGAAGACGATCGTGAACTGCTTGTCCGGCAGGATGTCGCCCTTCCTGCGGACGACCACGGGACCGTAGAGCCCCTTGCGGATACCGCCGGTGCCGTGGTCCGTGCCGACCACATGGTCGTGGTAGTGCCAGTAGCCCGCGCTGCCCGGCCGCCAGGTGCCGTCCGGGCGCTTGCCGGGCGTGTGGGTACGCCAGGTGTACGTACGGGTACCGCCCGGCTCGACATGACTCCGGTTCATCCGGGTGCCGTCGCTGGCTATGTCGTAGTCCACGCCGTGGACATGGAGGCTGGCCGCCACGTCCGTGGTGTTCTCGAACTCGATATGGAGGGTGTCTCCCTCGATCAGTTCGATCAGCGGGCCCGGGACGGTCGCCTTGCCCTTCTCGAAGCCGTATCCCATCTGACCGTTCGGCAGAGTCTCCGCGTACAGCTTGAGATGGCGCACCTGGCCCCCGGCGGGAGCGGTCCTGGGCGGCGGTTCCGCCGAGGTCGCCGCCGGCGCCGAGGCGACCGACAACGATGTCACCCCTGTGGCGGCCACCGCACCTCCCGCAATCAGCCGCCGGTTGAAGCTCCGTCTGTCCATGGCCATACCGACTCCCCAGTGCCGTACGAGATTTACGGGGCACACGAGACCCCGGGGACGGGCACACCGTAGACCAGCGGCCCATGTTTATCCACAGCCAGGACAAAGTTCGGTCGATTGCGGTTATACCTATTGGCGAGTCACGGAAAGGGGTCTAGCTTCGTTCGCTGTTGCTATGACCACAGAGGGGTGGGTGAACACATGCAGCGCGCACCACATCACCGGTCTAGATCCAGGCGCGGAATGGCCGCGGCCCTGGTGGCCGGCGCGATGGCGGCGTCACTGCTGGGCGGAACCGCCGCATCGGCCAAGCCGTACCCGGAGCCGCCTTCGACAACGTTGTCCCTTCCGTCACCTCCGGGCGGAAAGACCGTCAAAGTCCTTGTCTTCCATGCCTCGGCCTCCGAGGAGTCGCCGATCGTCAACGCCGGGATCGAGGCCATCGAGGCCATCGGTCTGTCGGGTCCCACGGCCGGCCGGTTCAAGACAGAGGCGACGGACGACGGTTCCGTCTTCACCAATGCGACCAAGCTGGGCAAATACAATGCGGTCGTCTTCCTCACCGGCGGCGGCGATGTGCTCGATCCCGAGCAGGAAGCCGGGCTGGAGGCCTATGTGGAGGCCGGTGGCGGCTTCCTCGGTATCCATGACGCGGCCCGTACGGAGCCGTACTCGGACTGGTTCACCGGGCTGATCGGCGCCCGGCCCACCGGAGCTCCCACCACGGTGCAGCGCGCGACCGTCGAGGTCGGTGACCGTATCAATCCGGCCACGAAGAATCTTCCGCTCGAATGGAAGCGGCCGGACAAGTGGTTCAACTGGTCGGCCAACCCGAGCGGCAAGGTGCACACCGTCGCCCGGGTCAGGGAGGCCAGCTACCAGCCGGGCACCGGAGCCAACGGCGCGGACCACCCCATCTCCTGGTGCCGTGACTACGACGGCGGCCGGTCCTTCTACACCGGCATGGGCGGTACGCCCGAGTCGTACGCGGAGACCGACTTCCGCGACCATCTGCGCGGCGCCCTCCAGTGGACGACACGGCTCTCACAGGCCGACTGCAAGGCGACGATCGACAGCAACTACCAGGCCGAGCGGGTCACCCAGGCGAACCAGCCCGGTCAGCAGGACCAGATCGGCGAGCCGCACGGACTGGTCGTGGCGCCCGACGGACGGGTGCTGTACATCGGCCGCGGCGGTGGCGACAACGCCGCTCCCGTGGTGACCGACTGGAACAACCCGGAGATCGGCAAGGGCCTGGGCCAGATCCATGTCTACGATCCCGCGACGAAGAAGGTGACGCTCGCGGGCGCGCTGACGGTCTTCGGCAACAAGGGCGGCGGCGACGAGCTGGTCAAGGTCGAGGAAGGGCTGCTCGGTATCGAGCTGGACCCGAAGTTCGAGACCAACGGCTGGGTGTATCTGCACTACACACCGCACTCGCAGCTCAACCGTGACACACAGATGGCCGAGCGCCGTGTCTCCCGCTTCACGCTGGACCTGGCGACCAACAAGCTGGATCTCGCCTCCGAGAAGGTCCTGCTGAAGTGGCCGGTACAGGTCCAC
Organism: Streptomyces sp. MnatMP-M17; assembly: GCF_900091995.1. Taxonomy (GTDB): domain Bacteria; phylum Actinomycetota; class Actinomycetes; order Streptomycetales; family Streptomycetaceae; genus Streptomyces. The sequence goes on along the minus strand of NZ_FMDK01000198.1, from coordinate 9,196 downwards.
AGCTGCTGCCACGCGGGCGGCGGTATGGCCTGGGACTCCAAGGGCAATCTCTACATCGCGACCGGCGACAACAACTCGTCCGGCTTCAGCGACGGTTACTCGGGCAACAACCCGCAGCCCAACTACAAGGGCGTCTCCTTCGCCGACGCGCGCCGCACGGCGGGCAACACCAACAATCTGAACGGAAAGATCCTCCGTATCCACCCGGAGCCCGACGGGACGTACACCCTGCCCGCGGGCAATCTGTTCACGGGCGAGGAGATGGACGAGGGCGGCGGCAAGACGCGCGGCGAGATCTATGTGATGGGCGTGCGCAACACGGCGCGTATCTCCATCGACAAGAAGACCGACATCCTCTACGCGGGCTGGGTCGGTCCCGACGCGGGCTCGCCGAGCACCGTCTGGGGCCCGGCGAAGTACGACACGTTCTCCGCGATCACCAAGGCGGGCAATCACGGCTGGCCGTTCTGCATGGGCAACAACCAGCCCTACCGGGACCGCAATCTGCCCGACCCGTCCAAGCCGCTGGGCTGGTACAACTGCAACGCGCCCAAGAACGAGTCGCCCAACAACGACGGTCTGGTGAATCTGCCGCCCATCACGCCGAACACCATCTGGTACTCACCGCAGGGCGGCGCTCCGGACTATCCGCGTGACGCCAACGGCATCCCGAGCTACAAGCCCGCCGAGGCGAAGTACCTCCTGCCATGGCTCAAGGGCGGCGGCCAGGCGACCATGGACGGCCCGGTCTACCGGTACGACGCGCAGAGCACCAGCGCGGTCAAGTGGCCGGAGTACTGGGACGGCAAGTGGTTCGTCGGTGACTTCTACGACGCGACGGACAGCCCGCGCCACGCGGTGCTGACCGATCCCAAGACCGTCGGCAAGGGCGGTCTGCCGGTGCACGCCGAGACCCTGAAGAAGATCATCCCGGTCGGTCAGGGCGGTATCCGCAACCTCATGGACTGGAAGTTCGCTCCGGACGGCTCGCTCTATGTCCTCGACTACGGGCGCGGCTTCTTCACCTCCGACTCCCAGTCCGCGCTGTGGCATGTGACCTACAAGGGCGGCGAGCCGACTCCGGCCGCCTCCGACCTGGCCAGGAAGGCGACGCAGTGAGACATCGATCCCATCGTTCCCTCCTCAGGTATCGCCCGCTACGAGTGTGGACGGCCCTGGTGGGCGCGTTCCTGATGGTGCTGGGCCTGACGTCGACGGCGGCGTACGGCCGGCCCGTCGATCTGACGGGAGGCGGGAAGGCGGCAGCCGCGGCCCAGGTGCTGACCTGGACGGCCGGCGATCCGATCGACCGCTATCTCAGCTTCCCGACCACCGCGCTGGCCGGGCCGACCACGATCGTCTTCGAGAACAGCGAGGCCACCGGCAACACCACGGGAATGCCGCACACACTGACCTTCGATGTGTCGGATCCCGAGTACAACAACGATGTCTCGCTGAACATCCTGGCCAATCCCAGTGACGCCAACGGCGGGAAGTACACCGCCGAGGTCAATCTGACGCCGGGCAAGTACCGCTTCCGCTGCTCCATCCCTGGGCACGGCCAGATGACCGGTGTGCTCACCGTGACCGAGGTCGGCCCGGGAGACACCACCGCTCCGACGACCAACGCCACGGTGGAGGGCCAGCAGAACGCCGACGGCGCGTACGTCGGCTCGGCGACGGTGTCGGTGACGGCGACCGACGAGGGCTCCGGTGTGGCGACGACCGAGTACGCGGTCGGGGCCGACGGACCGTGGCAGCCGTATACCGCTCCAGTGGTGGTCGACCAGGTCGGCAGCCATACGATCCGGTACCGGGCCACCGACCAGTCGGGGAATGTGGCGGCCGAGAAGTCCGTCGCCTTCACCGTCGTGGCCCCGCCGACCGATGACACGACCCCGCCGGAGACCTCGGCGACCGTGAGCGGCGAGCAGGACGACGCGGGCAACTATCTGTCGATGGCCACGGTCACCGTCACCGCCTCGGACACCGGCTCGGGCGTCAACACCATCGAGTACGCGCTCGGCGCCGGCGGCGCCTGGCAGCCGTACACCGCGCCGGTGATGGTGCATCAGGTCGGCACGCACACGGTCCGCTACCGCGCGACCGACAAGGCGGGCAACGCGGCGGCCGAGAAGTCCGTCGCCTTCACCGTCGTGGAGCCACCGGCTCAGGACACCACCCCGCCGGAGACCTCGGCGGCCGTGACCGGTGAGAAGAACGCCAACGGCGCGTTCATCACCAGCGCCAAGGTGACGCTCACCGCGACCGACGCCGAGTCCGGTGTCGACAAGGTCGAGTACTCCCTCGACGGCGGTCCGTACCTCGCGTACACGACTCCCGTCATCGTCGACCGGGTCGGCTATCACACGTTCGCACACCGCGCGACCGACAAGGCAAACAACACCTCGCAGGCCAAGCAGGTGTCGTTCACCATCGCGCAGGGCGGCGGCGTTCCCGCGCCCAACTGCCCGGAGTACGACGAGCGGCTGACGGTCATCGTCGGCACGGTCGACTCGGGTGTGCCGAACCGGCTGACCCGTAGCCGGTGCACCATCAACGAGCTGATCGAGGACGAGCGGGAGTGGACCTCGCAGGCCCTCTTCCTCAAGCATGTCGACACCGTGCTCGACAAGCTGCTCGCCGACAATGTCATCGACCAGCGCGAGTTCAACAAGATAACCAAGGCCGCGAAGCAGTCCAGGATCGGCAAGCCCGGCCAGACCGAGGGCTATCGCGATCTCTTCGACGGCACGGCGGAATCGCTCGCCAAGTGGGAGCAGGTGGGCGGCGGCCGGTTCGCGCTCTCCGACGACGGTGCGATCACCAGCAGCACCACCGTCGAGGGCATGGGCATGCTGTGGTTCCCGGAGCGCAAGTACGGCGACTTCTCGCTGAAGCTCCAGTTCCGTGACGACGCTCCGGGCAACGGCAACGCCAACGGCGGTGTCTTCGTCCGCTTCCCGTATGTCCACAACCACCCGGAGGAGTCCCGGCCCGAGTGGGTCGCCATCAACTACGGGCACGAGGTCCAGATCCTCGACCGTCCGGACGGCGACATGTACAAGACCGGCTCGATCTACGGCTTCGACCGTGTGGGCCTGGGCAACGCGGGCGTCACTCCGAAGGGCACCTGGAACGACTACGAGATCCGGGTGGTCGACCAGCACTACACGATCCTGCGCAACGGTGTGGTGATCAACGAGTTCGACAATCTGGGCGGGCAGACGTTCACTCCGCCGCGCGCCGGTGACCCGGGCACGGACGGCCGGCGGTACGCCACCGGCTATGTCGGGCTCCAGGTCCACAGCACGACGGATGTGATCTCGTACCGCAGCATCCGGATCAAGGAGCTGTAGCCCCGGGCCGGCGGCTCATGCGCGTATGCCGTGCCCCCTTCTCCGGCGGAGAGGGGGCACGGTGCCGTCCCTCTACTTCTCGTCCTGCCGCTTGGCCCGGCTCGGCCGGACGCGCTTGGGCTCGCCCGGCATCTTCGGATAGTCCGGCGGATACGGCATGTCGCCGAGCCCATGGTCCTGTTCCTGCCGCTCGGCCAGCTCCAGCAGGCCCTCCAGACCGAAGGCCCGCTCCGCCATGTCCGCGTGCACGTCGCCCACCTCGCCGAAGCGCACCGGCATGGTCGCCACATCGAAGTCGTCCGGTGCGACCTCGTCCAGCTCCGCCCAGCGCAGCGGCGCGGAGACCGGAGCGTGCGGCCGGGGACGTACGGAGTAGGCGGAGGCGATGGTGCGGTCGCGGGCGGTCTGGTTGTAGTCGACGAAGATGCGCTCGCCGCGCTCCTCCTTCCACCACGCGGTGGTCACCCGGCCCGGCATCCGCCGCTCCAGCTCACGGCCGATGGTGATGGCACAGCGGCGGACCTCGGTGAAGGTCCAGCGCGGTTCGATGGGGATGAACACATGCAGACCACGGCCGCCGGAGGTCTTGGGCCAGCCGTGCAGTCCCTGTTCCTCCAGAAAGCCGTGCAGCTCATGGGCGGCTCTGACCGCGTCCTTGAAGTCCGTGCCCGGCTGCGGATCCAGATCGATACGCAGTTCGTCGGGATGGTCGGTGCGGCCTCTGCGCACCGGCCAGGGATGGAAGGTGAGACAGCCGAGATTCGCCGCCCAGAGCACGGCGGCGACCTCCGTGGGACAGATCTCGTCGGCCGAACGGCCGCTGGGAAACTCGATCCGGGCCGTGGGAATCCAGTCGGGCAGATTCTTCGGCGCCCGTTTCTGGAAGAAGGACTCGCCCTCGACCCCCTCCGGATAGCGCTCCAGGGTGGTCGGCCGGTCCCGTAGCGCCCGCAGGATTCCCGGTCCCACGGCCAGGTAGTAGCGCGCGACATCGAGCTTGGTGAGGCCGCGCTCGGGAAAGTACACCTTGTCCGGGCTGGACAGCCGTACGGTCCTGCCGTCCGCCTCCAGCTCCACCGCTACGCCCATGGGGGCCAGGCTAGGCCGGGCACGGGCGGACCGCACATCGGGTGGAGGGCACATCGGCCGGCCCGTGTACCAGGCGGACCGCACATCGGGCGGAGGGCCCTGTTCCCGAGCAGAATCGGGGCATGGATCTGCCGGTGATGCCTCCTGTGAAGCCCATGCTCGCCAAGTCCGTGGCCCGTATCCCGCCCGGGATGCAGTACGAGGCCAAGTGGGACGGCTTCCGGGCGATCGTCCACCGTGACGGCGACGAGGTGGTGATCGGCAGCAGAACGGGCAAGCCGCTCACCCGCTACTTTCCCGAGCTGGTCACGGTCCTGCGCGCGGAGCTGCCCGAGCGCTGCGTGGTGGACGGCGAGATCGTCATCGTCCATGGGAACCGGCTCGACTTCGACCGGCTCACCGAGCGCATCCATCCGGCGAAGTCCCGGGTGGACATGCTCGCCGAGCGTACGCCGGCCAGCTTCGTCGCCTTCGATCTGCTGGCCCTCGGCGATGCCTCGCTGCTCGACACACCGCTCGCGCGGCGCAGAGAGGCGCTGGAGGCCGCGCTGACCGCAGTCCGTCCTCCGGTCCATCTCGCGCCCGCCACCACCGATGTCGAACTGGCCGGGCAGTGGTTCGACCAGTACGAGGGCGCCGGGCTCGACGGAGTGATCGCCAAGCCACTGGATCTGCTCTACCGGCCGGACGCCCGGCTGATGTACAAGATCAAGCACGAGCGGACCGCGGATGCCGTCGTCGCCGGATACCGCCTCCACAAGAGCGGTCCCGTGGTCGGTTCGCTGCTCCTCGGGCTGTACGACTCCGAGGGCGCCCTCCAGCATGTCGGCGTCAGTGCGGCGTTCCCGATGAAGCGCCGCGCGGAGCTGATCGAGGAGCTGGCACCGCTGCGGATGGAGTCGGCGGAGGGCCACCCCTGGGCCGCCTGGACCGACGAGTCCGCCCATGAGAGCGCCCGGATGCCGGGCGCGCCGAGCCGCTGGTCCGGTACGAAGGATCTGTCCTGGCTGCCGCTGCGGCCCGAGTGGGTGTGCGAGGTCGCGTACGACCATATGGAGGGCAACCGGTTCCGGCATACGGCACGGTTCCGCAGATGGCGGCCGGACCGTACACCGGAGAGCTGTACGTACGCGCAGTTGGAGGAACCGGTGCGGTACGACCTGGCGGAGGTACTGGCGCCGCGGTGATCCCGCGGAGCCGCGTACCGTCGGCGAGCCGGCTCACTCCACGAAGGTGCCGTCCACATACACCCAGGCGCCGTCGTGCCGGGCGAAGCGGCTTCGCTCGTGCAGCACGCCCGGTGTGCCGCGGTGGGTGAAGCGGGCACGGAAGGTGACGGTGCCGGTGGTGTGGAACGGGCTGCCGTCCGCGGTCTCCAGGATCTCCAGCCCGGTCCAGCGCACCGTGGGATCGAGACCGGCACCGGCGGGCCGGGTGGCGGGATCCCAGCTCTTCAGCAGATACGGCTCGTCGCGCACGGCGAAGGCGCTGTAGCGGGAGCGCATCAGCAGTTCCGCCGTGGGCGCGGTGGCGGATCCGGAGTGGAAGCGCCCGCAGCACGCGCCGTACACGGCGGGCAGCCCGCAGGGACACGGCGAGGCGCTGGTGACGGCGTCGGATCGTGCAGGTCGGGCGGTACGGTCAGGACGGGCGGATCGAGTGGGACGTCGGGCCATGCCTCCATTCTCGCGGACCGGACGCCCGCCTCTCACACCGCTCAGCCCGCGAAAGGCGTCCCGGGCACCCCCTGGCCCGCGTCCGGCAGTACCAGCAGCGAGCCGGAGAGCGGATGCGGGCGTGCGAGGCCCGTACGGGCCGAGGTGATGTAGAGATCCCGTAGCCCGGGACCGCCGAAGGCACAGGCGGTGGGACGCCGTACGGGCAGTTCGACGGTACGGTCCAGCTCACCGCGCGGCGTGTACCGCCGGAGCTGGGCGCCGTCCCAGAGGGCCACCCAGACACAGCCGTCCGCGTCAACGGTGAGCCCGTCCGGAAGGCCGGCTCCGCGCTCGATCGTGGCCACAGTGCTTCTGTCCGTGATCCGTTCACCGTCCACGCGGAACCGGTCGATACGGCGCGTGGGCGAATCGACGTAGTACATCGTCCGCCCGTCGGGGCTCCAGCCGGTCCCGTTGCCGACCGTCACCGTGAGCGCCTCGGTGACCGTGCCGCCGGGTGCCACCCGGATCAGCGCGCCGCCGCCGTCCCTCTCGTCGTACCGCATGCTCCCGGCCCAGAGCGAGCCGTCGGGAGCGACCGCCGCGTCATTGCCACGGCGGCCCGGGACAGGATCGTGGACCAGCCAGGAGAAGGCTCCGTCGGGTCCGTAGAGCCCGATGCCGTCCCGGAGGTTGACTACCAGACCGCCGCCGGCGCGCGGTTTCGCCGCGCCGGCGTGCTGTTCGGCGAGCATGACCGTACGGCGGCCGTCGGCCGGATCGTAGGTGTGGACGCGCGAGGAGAGGATGTCCACCCAGATCAGCCGGCCGGACGCGGGATCCCAGGTGGGTCCCTCACCGAGCAGGGCCGACTCCCGTACCGCGACGGCGAGTTGGTGCCGCCTGCCGCCTGCCTTCGTCCCCGCCTTCATTTCCGCCCTCACGCCCGTCCTCGGTGGCCGAGCCGTACCGAGAGTGTGCTCGCGCCCTTGGCGGCGAGCAGCGCCAGCTCCTCCTCGCGCTCGTCGCTCCAGCGGATCACCGGTACGGAGATGGACAGGGCGGCGACGACCCGGCCCGTACTGTCCCGTACCGGCGCGGCCACACAGCTCACATCGGGATTGGACTCCCGATGCTCGACCGCGACACCGCGCTCCCTGATCTCCGCCAGTTCCGCGCGCAGTTCATCGGGATCGGTCACGCTGGCCGGTGTCATGGCGATGAACTCGTGCCCGGCGATGCGCAGTTCGAGCTCGGCCTCAGACAGCGAGGCGAGCAGCATCTTGCCGACCGAGGTGCAGTGCGCGGGCAGCCTGCGGCCCGCGGCCGAGACCATACGGACCGCGTGGGTGGAGTCCACCTTCGCGATATAAATCACGTCGGTGTCCTCAAGGATCGCCACATGGACGGTCTCGTCGCAGGTCTCGGCGATCTCGCGGGCGACCTGTCCGCCCTCGGCGGCCAGATCGAGCGCTTCCGCGTATCTGCTGCCGAGCTGATAGGTCCGCACATCGAGGCGGTAGCGGCCCGGTTCGCCGGGGACGGGCGCCAGATACGAGCGGGCCGCGAGCGTGGTGAGCAGCTCATGCACGGTCGTACGCGGCAGTTGGAGCCGGCGGATCACCTCGGGAGCGGAGAGCGTGCCGTCTCCCTCCAGGAAGAGTTCCAGTATGTCCAGGGCCCGTGTCACCGCGGGGACCAGCCGTCCCATGGCCGACCACCCATCTCTCTTGTTCGGTACATCGGCCACCGGCCGGAATGACGAACACAGACTAACCGGCGCGCGACCCATTGACACCTCTCGGAGTGCCTGAATACCGTCACGCCACGATTTCGAACGTGTGACGAAATACCGAACAAGCACAAGGGGCCCATCGCGGACACGAGAGGCAACCGCCTTGCGTATTACGGGAATCAGCACACATGTCGTCGGTACACCGTGGCGCAATCTCACCTATGTCCTGGTCCATACGGACGAGGGACTCACCGGTGTCGGTGAGACCCGGATGCTCGGCAGGACCGACGCGTTGACGGGATATCTCCGCGAGGCGGAGACCAACCACCTCCGGGGATCTGATCCGTTCGCGGTCGAGGATCTCGTCCGGCGGATGAAGTACGGCGACTACGGACGGGCCGGCGAGATCGTGATGTCGGGCATCGCGGTCGTCGAGATGGCCTGCTGGGACATCAAGGGCAAGGCGCTGGGCGTGCCGGTGTGGCAGCTGCTCGGCGGAAAGGTCACCGACCGCGTCAAGGCGTACGCCAACGGCTGGTACACCACCGAGCGCACTCCGGACGCCTACCACAAGGCGGCGCGGGCGGTGGTGGAGCGCGGCTACCGGGCACTGAAGATCGATCCGTTCGGCACCGGGCACTACGAGCTGGACCGGGCGGCGAGCAACGAGGCGGTGGCGCTGATCGAGGCGGTACGGGACGCGATCGGGCCGGACACCGAGCTGATGCTGGAGATGCACGGCCGGTTCAGCCCGTCGACGGCGATACGGCTGGCGCACGAGCTGGCCCCGTACGCTCCGGCCTGGCTGGAGGAGCCGGTGCCGCCGGAGAATCTCAAGGCGCTGGACAAGGTCGCGCGGAAGGTGGACCTGCCGATCGCGACCGGCGAACGCATCCATGACCGGATCGAGTTCAGGGAGCTGTTCGAGTCACAGGCGGCCGACATCATCCAGCCGGACGTCGGGCATATCGGCGGCATCCTGGAGGCCAGAAAGCTGGCGGCGACCGCCGAGACGCATTACGTGCTGGTCGCGCCGCACAATGTCGGCGGTTCGGTGCTGACCGCCGCCAGCCTCCAACTGGCCGCCTGCACACCGAACTTCAAGATCCTCGAACACTTCAACGACTTCGCGGACGCGGAGATCAAGAAGCTGGTCACCGGAGCTCCGCAGGTCGATCCGGCCACGGGCTGTTTCGAGGTGTCGGACGCGCCCGGTCTCGGTGTCGGGTTCGACGCGGAGGCGGCGGCCGAATTCCCGCAGCGGCAGGCGCGGTTCGACCTCTGGGCCGAGGGCTGGGAGAAGCGCGAGCCGAAGGCTCCCAGGTGAGCGCGTCGGCGCGGACACCGGCGGGCGG
>NZ_FMDK01001106.1 GCF_900091995.1 Streptomyces sp. MnatMP-M17 | reverse complement strand
GGTCGCCAGCCGCTCCGGATTGATGTCCAGGACGTCGACGGCGGCGGCGCCGGTGCGCTTGGCGAGTTCGAGCATCATCAGTCCCATGGTGCCCGAACCGTAGATCAGCACCTCGGCGCCGAGCGTGGAGCTGAGGACATCGTATCCGCGGACCGCGCAGGAGAGCGGCTCGATCAGCGCCGCGTCCCGTACGTCGATATGGTCGGGCAGCTTGACACAGTTGGCGACGGGCGCGACGGCGTACTCGGCGGCGCCGCCCGGCTTGCTGACACCGATCGCGTTCCACCGGTCGCACAGATTGCCGCGCCCGGCCCGGCAGTAGCGGCACTCGTGGCAGTACAGCGACGGATCGACCGCCACCTTGTCGCCCACGGCCAGTTCAGTGACGTCGGAGCCGATTTCCACGATCTTACCGGCGAACTCATGGCCGGGCACGATCGGCAGGGTGGGTGCGAACTCTCCCTGGAGAATGTGCAGATCGGTGCCGCACAGGCCGCACGACGCGACGGAGACGACCACATCCCGGGGGCCCGGGGTGGGATCGGGCACCGTCGTGACGGAGACCTGGCCGACGGCTTCGACGATCGCTGCCCTCATTACTTAACAGCTCCAAGAGAAAGGCCCTGGACCAGCTTGTCCTGGGCGGCGAAACCGGCTGCGAGCACCGGCAGGGAGACAACGACGGACGCCGCGCAGAGCTGGGCGAGGAAGAGCCCCTGGCTGGTGACGAAGCCCGTCAGGAAAACAGGTGCGGTCTGGGCCGTCACCCCGGTGAGCACCCGGGCGAAGAGCAGCTCGTTCCAGCTGAAGATGAAGCAGATCAGGGCGGTGGCCGCGATGCCCGGCGCGGCCACCGGTGCCACCACCCGGGCCAGCACGGTCGGCAGCCGGGCGCCGTCCACCTGGGCCGCCTCGATGATGGAGACCGGGACGTCCGCGAGGAAGGACTGCATCATCCAGACCGCGATCGGCAGATTCATCGAGGTGTAGAGGATGACGAGCAGCCAGATGTTGTCCAGCATGCCGGTGTTCTTCGCGAAGAGATACACGGGCAGCAGTCCGGCGACGACCGGCAGCATCTTCGTGGAGAGGAAGAAGAACATCACATCCGTCCACTTCTCCACCCGCTTGATGGAGAGCGCGTACGCCGCGGGAAGCGCGAGGACGAGCACGAACACCGTGGAGAACAGCGACGCGGTCAGGGAGTTGATCAGAGGCGGCCAGGGGCTCGCGCCGCCTCCCGCGCCGAAGAAGACCCGGTAGCTGTCGAGGGTGAGTCCCGCGCCGAAGGAGGGCGGATTGGTCGCCGCGTCCGCCTCCGAGTGGAAGGAGGTGAGCAGCATCCAGAGCGCCGGCAGACAGAAGACGATTCCGACGATCCAGGCCAGCAGACCGAGCCCGGCGGAGCGCCGCCTGGCCCGCTTGGCGGCGGGCGCGTACGGATCGATCCTGGGGCGTGCGACCGGTGCCGCGTGCGGGGCCGAGAGGGTACTCATGCGCGGTTCGCCTCCTCACTGAAGAGGGACGAGACCACACGCAGGGCGAAGGTCGCGATCACGATCGTGCCGATCACGACGACGACTCCGGCGGCGGAGGCCAGTCCGTACTCGTGAGCCTGGTAGAAGGTCTGGTAGATGGTGTACGGGAGGTTCGCGGTGCCGAGCCCGCCCGAGGTGAGGGTGAAGACCGCGTCGAAGTTCTGCACGATGTAGATCGAGCCGAGCAGGACGCCCAGTTCGAGATAGCGGCGCAGATGCGGCAGTGTCAGATAGCGGAAGGTCTGCCAGGTGGTGGCGCCGTCCAGCTTCGCGGCCTCGATGATCTCGGCCGGCCTGCTCTGGAGTCCGGCGAGCAGGATGAGCATCATGAACGGCGTCCACTGCCACACCAGGGCCGCCTCGACCGCGATCAGCGGCATGTCGGAGATCCAGTCCGGCTGGGCCGGGCTGCTCACTCCGAAGAGTCCGGTGAACCAGGCCCAGGCTCCGTTGAACAGACCGTACTCGGGGTTGTAGAGCGCGTGCTTCCACAACAGCGCCGCCGAGACCGGGACCAGCAGGAACGGCGTGATCAGCAGCGTACGGACAAAGCCGCGGCCGAAGAACTTGCGGTCCAGCAGCAGGGCCAGCAGCAGTCCGAGGATCACACTGGCGATCACGACGCTCGCGGTGAGCAGGACGGTGGTGAACACCGATTCCCGCAAGCTCGCGTCGGAGAACACGGAGCCGTAGTTGGCGAGTCCGGCGAAGCTGCGCTCGTCGGGAGCCAGCGAGTTCCAGTCGAAGACCGAGATCACCAGTGTCGCCACGAAGGGCAGCTGGGTGACCGCGATCAGAAAGACGAGCGCGGGCAGCAGCGGGGCCCGGGTGGCCCAGGCGCGGGCCCGGCCGGAGGCCCTCCGGCCGGC
>NZ_FMDK01001126.1 GCF_900091995.1 Streptomyces sp. MnatMP-M17 | reverse complement strand
CGCCCACCCGCCGCGTCCCGCCGCCTCGTCGCACGCCTGTCCGCGCAGCGCCCGCGCCAGATCGTCCCCCGCCTCCAGCACCAGCCTGCGCAGCGCCGGCGCCGCGTCGCGGTGCGCGTCGAGCCAGGCGTTCGTGGCGTCCAGAGTCGTACGGTCGCCCTGGAGCCCCGGGTACAGCCCGCGCACCACATGCATGGCGATCTGGATGGACCGCTCCGCCCACACGCGCTCGATGACCTCGAAGTACTTCGCCGCGTACGGAGCGATCAGCGCCCGCTGCCCCGGCTGCGCGAAACCGCCGATCACCGCCTCCACCAGCGCGTTCGACAGCGCGTCCGACTCCACGACCTGCGCCCAGGCCTGCGCCTTGACCGCCGCCGAGGGCCGCGCCGCCAGACACCGCACCTGGTGGCGCTTGCCCGACGCCGTGTCGTCCAGGGCCAGTTCCGCGTCGATGACCGGCTCGTCCGCCGCTCCGTGCGCGGCCAGCGGCTCCAGGAACGCCCAGCGCAGCTCCTGGTCGACCTGGAGGCCGTCGATCTTCGCCGTACCGTCCAGCAGTCCGCGCAGCAGCTGGAGATCCTCGTCCGTCGCCGCGACCGAGGCGAAGAACCGCGCCCAGGTGAGCTGGTGCTCACTGCCCGGCTCGGCCGCGCGCAGCTCCCGCAGCGCGTTCCCGGCCAGCAGCCACCGGCCCTGCTCGCGCCACTCCGGCGCCGCGTAGTGGTGCAGCGCGGACCGGGCCCAGGCGTGCACCATTTGGAGCACGCCGATGTCCGTCTCACGGCCCGCGTGGGTGAGCACCAGTACGACGAAGTCCCGCGCCGGCATCAGCGCGTCGCGGGTGAGGTTCCAGGTCGCGGACCAGCACAGGGCGCGGGCGAGCGGATCGGTGAGATCGCTCAGACGGGCCCGCAGAGTGTCCAGCGACGCCGTGTCGAAGCGGATCTTGCAGTACGTCAGATCGTCGTCATTGACGAGGATCAGATCGGGATGCTCGGCTCCGGCCAGCTCGGTGACGACCGTACGTGGCCCGGCGACATCCGTCTCGGCGCGCGCGTACCGTACGAGCTCGCCCTCCGGCGTGCGCCGGTACAGCCCGACGGCTACCCGGTGCGGACGCAGCTCCGGGTGCGACTCCGGCGCGTCCTGCACCACGGCCAGCTCCACGATCCGCCCGTCGCTGAGATAAGTGGCCTGCGGGGTCAGGGAGTTGACTCCGGCCGTCTGGAGCCAGGAGCGGGCCCAGCCCGCCATGTCGCGCCCGGACGTCTCCTCCAGCGCGGAGAGCAGATCGCCCAGCTCCGTGTTCCCGTACGCGTTCCGCTTGAAGTAGCGCCGGGCGCCCTCCAGGAACGCGTCCTGGCCGACGTACGCCACCAGCTGCTTGAGCACCGACGCGCCCTTGGCGTACGTGATGCCGTCGAAGTTCAGCTTGGCGTCCTCCAGGTCCCGGATGTCGGCCGTGACCGGATGGGTGGAGGGCAGCTGATCGGCGCGGTACGCCCATGCCTTGCGGTTGTTGGCGAAGGTGATCCAGCCGTTGGTGAAACGCGTCGCTCCGACCAGCGAGAGCGAGCCCATGAAGTCGGCGAACGACTCCTTCAGCCAGAGGTCGTCCCACCAGCGCATGGTGACCAGATCGCCGAACCACATGTGCGCCATCTCGTGCAGGATGGTCGTCGCCCTGCGCTCGTACGACGCCCGTGTCACATAGCCGCGGAAGATGTACTCCTCGCGGAAGGTCACCAGGCCCGGGTTCTCCATCGCGCCGAGGTTGTACTCGGGCACGAACGCCTGGTCGTACTTCCCGAACGGATACGGATAGTCGAAGTGGTCGTGGAAGAAGTCCAGGCCCTGCTTGGTGACCAGGAAGATGTCGTCCGCGTCGAAGTGGCGGGCGAGGCCCTTGCGGCACATCGCGCCGAGCGGGATCTCCAGCACCGTGCCGTCCTCGAACGTACGGCGGTAGGAGTCGGTCGCACAGTGGTACGGACCGGCCAGGACGGCCGTGATGTACGTCGAGATCGGCTTCGTCTCCGCGAAGTGCCACACGCCCGCCCGTCGCCCGCCACCACCCTTCTGCGGAAGCGCTTCGCGCCCTTCATCCTTCAGCGTGCCCTCGCCGTTGCTCCGGACCGTCCAGCCCTCGGGCGCGGTCACCTCGAAGCGGTACGGCGCCTTGAGATCGGGCTGCTCGAAGTTGGCGAAGACGCGGCGGGCGTCGGCCGGCTCGTACTGCGTGTAGAGATAGACCTCGCCGTCCTCCGGATCGACGAAGCGGTGCATGCCCTCGCCGGTGCGGCTGTACGCGCACTGCGCGTCCACGGTCAGTACGTTCTCGTCCCGGAGGCCGTCCAGGGCGATCCGCGAGCCGTCGAAGACGGCGGCCGGGTCGAGCTCCGTGCCGTTGAGGGTTACGGAGGTGACGCTCGGCGCGATCAGATCGGCGAAGGACGAGGCGCCGGGCTGTGAGCAGCGGAACCGGATGGTGGTGACCGAGCGGAAGGTCCGAGGCGCGGTGGGTTCGACGGGCGCGGCGGACTTGGCGGGCTCGTGCGCGGCGGGCGCGTCCGCTGCCGCGGTCGTGGCCGCGTCCGGCGTCCCGTCCACCGCCGAGCGCAGGTCGAGACGGACCTCGTACCCGTCTACGGACAGCAGGCCGGCCCGCTCACGGGCCTCGTCGCGGGACAGGTTCTCACCGGGCACGGTCACTCCTTCGTGGCTCGCCGCATGGTTTGGCGGTGCTTGGCGGTGCTTCTCTCGGATCCCGGCGATCCTCCCATGTGCGCCTGGCGGGCGGCCCGGGGAATGCTCCCGGCCGTCCGGAACGTTGCTCCCAGGAGGTGTATCCGAGGTGTGTTCACCGCCTTTACGAGGAGAGTCATGTCCGACAAGACGCCTGTCGATTTCTGGTTCGACCCGCTGTGCCCCTGGGCCTGGATGACCTCGCGCTGGGTCCTCGAAGTGCAGAAGTTCCGCGATATCGAGGTGCGCTGGCATGTGATGAGCCTGGCCGTCCTCAACGAGGACAAGGATGTGCCCGAGGAGTACCGCGAGGGCCTGGCCAAGGCCTGGGCCCCGGTCCGTGTGGTGACCGCCGCCCAGCAGAAGCACGGCGACGAGGTCGTCGGCAAGCTCTACACCGCGCTCGGCACCCGTTTCCATAACCGCGGTGAGGGCGCCACCCGCGAGGCGATCGCCGGTGCGCTGGACGAGGTCGGACTGCCCGCGGATCTGCTTGATTACGCCGATACCGACACCTATGACGCGGAGCTGCGCGCCTCCCACAAGGAGGGCATCGACAAGGTCGGCCAGGAGGTCGGCACTCCCGTCATCGCCGTCCCCGGCTCGAACGGCGAGCAGATCGCCTTCTTCGGCCCGGTCGTCACGCCGGCGCCCAAGGGCGAGGAGGCCGTGAAGCTGTGGGACGGCACGCTGATGGTGGCGTCGATCCCTGGGTTCTACGAGATCAAGCGCACGAGGACCGCAGGACCCAGCTTCGAGTAGATCCCCGCGTACGCGGGGCATCGGCCCTGCCCAACGCGGAGGGGCCCCCGCGAGTCACGTCCTCGCAGGGGCCCTTCGTCATGTCCTGCCAGTTGACGACACGCCACATCGCCTCGATGAAGTCCACCCCGCCCGCCGCAGCGCCGTGCCGCCGCGCGTCG
>NZ_FMDK01000601.1 GCF_900091995.1 Streptomyces sp. MnatMP-M17 | reverse complement strand
ACGGGCGGGCCAGGCCGGAGGCATCGCACGAGTTGGAGGGGCCCGGGGCGGGGCGGTGTGCGCGCCTCCGCTCCGCCCCGGATGCCGGATCAGCCGTGCAGGCGCTCCAGCGCCTCCACCACCATCGCGTGGTCCTCGGCCTGTGGCAGGCCCGAGACCGTGACCGTGCCGACGATGCCCGCGCCCTCCACCGCGAGAGGGAACGAGCCGCCGTGGGCCGCGTAGAGGTCCGGGTCGAGACGGGAGGACTCCTCGAACGTGCTGCCCTTGGCCCGGAAGCGGGTGCCGACGAGGAACGAGCTGGCGCCGTACCGCTCCACGACCCGGCGCTTGCGGTCGATCCACGCGTCATTGTCCGCCGACGAGCCCGGGAGCGCGCAGTGGAAGAGCTGCTGTGCGCCTCGGCGGATGTCGATCGCCACCGGCGCGTTCCGCTCACGCGCCAGCTCGACCAGCAGAGTGCCCAGGGCCCAGGCGTCGTCGTAGGTGAAGCGACGCAGTGTCAGGCGGGCTTCCTGCGCTTCGAGTTCGGCGACCGTGGGCGCGGGATCCGGCTCGGGCCCGGGAGTCGGCCGGGGCTCGGGTGCGGGGGCGCTCATGATTGCGTCTCCATGGTGATCGTGGTGCCTTCCTGGGCCGAGCGGCGTGCCGCCTCCAGTACGTCGAGCGTCGACGCGGCCTCGTAGGCCGTCACCGGAGGCGCGATGCCCTTGCGCAGTGCGGTGGCGATTCCCGCGTAGTAGGCCGGATAGTCGCCGGGCTCGGTCTCCACCGGGTGGCCGCCTCCTGTGAGCGGTGACTCTCCCGCGCCGATCCGTCCCCACAGCGACTCGGGCTCCACGCCCCAGCTCGTGTCCGTGCCCGGCCGCCGGCCCTCGCGCAGGTCGGCCTCCTGCGGATCGAGTCCGTACTTCACATAGCCGGCCGACGAGCCGAGCACGCGGAAGCGCGGGCCGAGTTGGGCGGTGGTGGCGCTGGCGTACAGATGGGAGCGGACACCGGTGGTGTGGGTGATGGCGATGAAGGTGTCGTCGTCGGCCGCGGCACCGGGACGGCGTACGTCCACCTCCGCGTACACCCGTTCCGCCGGGCCGAACAGGACCAGCGCCTGGTCCACGACATGGCTGCCGAGGTCGTAGAGCAGCCCGCCGATCTCCTCGGCCGCGCCCGACTCGCGCCAGCCGCCCTTGAGCTGAGGGCGCCACCGCTCGAAACGGGATTCAAAGCGCTGTACGTCGCCCAGCCGGCCGGTGTCGATGAGCCGGGCGAGGGTGAGGAAGTCGTTGTCCCAGCGGCGGTTCTGGAAGACGGAGAGCAGCAGCCCGCGCTCCTCGGCGAGTGCGGCCAGTTCGCGGGCCTCGGCGGCGGTGCCCGCGACGGGCTTGTCCACGACGACCGGCAGTCCGGCTTCGAGAGCGGCCGTCGCGAGCGGGACATGCGTCTTGTTGGGAGAGGCGATGACGATCAGGTCGAGCGTGTCGGCGCGTTCCCACAGCTCGTCGGGCGAGGCCGCGAACCGTATGTCCGGGAACTCGGCGCGCGCCTGCTCACGGCGCTCCGGGTTTCCGGTGACGACGCTGTCGAGGACGAGCCCGTCCGCGGCGGCGATCAGCGGGGCATGGAAGACGGAGCCCGCGAGGCCGTAGCCCACGAGTCCGACGCGCAGAGGAGGGCCGGTGCGGGCGCCAGTCAAGGTCATAGCACCACTTAAGCAACGGCGTTGCCAAAGTGCAACCACAAGGGACAATGGCGGACGTGAAGAGAAGAAACGGGGATGTCGGAGGAGCGGCCGGAAACGGTGCCGGGACCGGTGCGGGAGCCAATCTGCCGGCGCTGCGCAGCTACAACGCCGCGCTGGTGCTCGACCTGCTGCGCGCGGCGGGCGACGGCGGGATCAGCAGACTGGAGCTCGCCGAGCGGACCGGACTCACTCCGCAGGCGGTCAGCAAGATCACGGCCAGACTGCGTACGGAAGGCATGGCGACGGAGGCCGGCCGCCGCGCCTCCACGGGCGGCAAGCCGAGGACCGTGCTGCGATTGGTGCCGACCGCCGCGTACGCGGTCGGGCTCCATCTCGACCGCGACGAGCTGACGGCGGTCCTGGTGGATCTGTCCGGCGCGCTGGTCGCCGTACGGACGGCCCCGCTCGACCTCGGCGCGGGAGCAGAACGGGTGGTCGAGGCGGCGGCGGTGCATGTGGACGCGGTACGTGCGGAAGCGCTGCGAGCCGGGTCCGTACGGGCCGAATGTGTACGGGCGAGCGCGCGCTACGGCGTACGGCGTGACGCGCGGCCCAGCGGCCGAGCCGGTGCCGGATCCGGATCCGGTGCCGGCGCGTGGCCGGACGAGGTTCCCGGTGTGCGGGAGCCCGGTGCGCGGGCGGTCGCCGTTTCGGGTACGTGGGCCGACGGGCGGCCGGGTGTGCGGGATGTGCTCGGAGTCGGCGTCGCCATGCCTGGGCCGCTGGACCACCGCACCGGAGTGCCCGGACGCGTCACCGGCTTTCCGCAGTGGGCGGGATTTCCGTTGCGCGAGGCGCTCGCCGCCCGGCTCCAGCTTCCCGTCGTACTCGACAAGGACACCAACGCCGCCGCGCTCGGCCTCGCGCTGCGCGGCTCGGGCGACTCCTTCGCGTATCTCCATCTCGGTACGGGCCTGGGCGCCGGGCTGGTGCTCGGCGGCGCGCTGCACCGCGGTGCCCGTACCGGCGCCGGGGAGTTCGGGCATCAGGTCATCCAGCTCGACGGCCCGCCCTGCGACTGCGGCAACCGCGGCTGCATAGAGGCGCTCTGTCTCGCCGCCGTCGCACGTGGCGAGCCGGCCGAGGCGGCGCGGGTGCTCGGGGCTGGAGCGGCGAACCTCGTCGGGCTGCTCGACATCGACCGTGTCCTGCTCGGCGGCCGGACGATCGCCGCGCACGAAGAGTGTTTCGTCCAAGGTGTGGGCACCGTCGTGGCCGAGCGCGCCCGAGGCGCGGTCGTTCCGGTGACGGCGGCCGACGGCGGCCCGTATCCGGTCGCCGAGGGAGCGGCGCAGCTTGTCCTCGCGCCCGTCTTCGGACATCGGAGGGCGCTGGAACTGGGCTGATGGAGTTGTTTGTGTGATTTTCAGGCCGTCCGGGGCCGTGGCAGCCAGGACGGGCGGCGGGCGCATGGCAGCGTCGGAGGATCCGGTGGCGATCGGACCGACGAGAAAAACGCGTCCCGACCGTCGGACTGTCCCTCCGCCGGCCGGACCGCCCACTCGATCACCTGTCCGCCCCGCCCACTCCGATCACCCGCCCCACTCCGATCACCCGCCCCACTCCGACCGCCCGCCCCGCCCGACCGCCGCGCGATCAGCAAAGGCCCTGTCACCCATGCGACTGCGACACGCCCCCGCCACCGGAGTCACCGCAGCCGTTCTGGCCGTCGCCGCCATGACCATCGCTCCGACGGCGGCTGCCTGTGCCCCGCCCAGAGGCGCGCTCACCTCCACACAGGCCACGACGTCCGCGCCCGTACCCGCGCCCACATACGCGTCCTCCCTGACGAACAGGCGCGAGCCGAGGTGCGGCAAGGTCTCCGACCCGGAGTTCCCGATCACCACCCATATCCACGGCGGTCCGGACGACTACCGGCCAGGCGGTTCCGCGGGCACCTGGTCGCTCGATCTCACCAACACCACCAGCGAGGTGTGCCGGGACATCCACCCGGTGCTCGTCCTGGTCGACCGGCACCGGGCGCTCAATGTCTCCCAGCTCACTCTGGAGATCACCGACGGCGAGGGACGCTGGCGGACGCTGCCGCTGGAGAAGACCGAGCAGGACGAGATCATCGGCGTACTGGACGACGGTTCGCCGGGCCTCGCCGTACCGGCCGGCCGCACGGTCAGCGTCCGCGCGCGGCTCGCGTTCGCCGCGGGCACGGAACCGAACAAGATCATCGTCACGGCCGCGACCGTCCAGCGGCGTGGCAGCGACGGCGACTGGGTCGGCGAGTCCAACGCCTATCGCCTCTCCCTTCGCGCGGGCGCCGGTGACCGTGGCGGCCACCGAGGCGGCGCGGGCCAGGGCAACTGTGCCGCACACGGCGAGAGCGGCGGCGGCCCCGGAGCGAGCGAGCAGGGCCGTACCGCCCCGCGTACGCCCGCGCCC
>NZ_FMDK01000289.1 GCF_900091995.1 Streptomyces sp. MnatMP-M17 | reverse complement strand
GGCCCGAGCGATCCAGAATCGCTCGGGCCCCTGCCATATGCGCTTGCCGTCAGCCGCTGATCGCCTCGATCTGCTTGCGCAGCGGCGCGAACGCCGACCGCGGACGGCGCAGATTACGGGCGCGCGACAGGCCCGTCCAGAAACCGGCGCCGAGCAGCGACTCGGGCCGTACCGCGTTCTTGCGGACCAGCACCTCGTCGGGCACGTTCTGCGGGTCCGGTACGACATACTCCTCGATGATCTTGTCGTACTTGTCCTTCAGTACCGTGCTCTCGGGATTCGCGCCGAAGATGGCCACCACTCCGGTCGGCTCGGTGTCGACATCGACCACCAGCAGATCGGGACGGAAGCGCCGCAGCACCTGCGCGACCTTGTAGACGTCGCCCGCCCAGAACTTGGTGTGCCGGTCGCGCGCCGCCTCGTCCACATCGCGCGGCAGCATGTCGTCCAGGACGATCACGCTGGACCAGCGGGAGAGCTTCTCCACATTCATGAAGTCGCGCAGCGCGTACTCGAAGAGGTGCATACCGTCGATGAACGACAGCTCCAGCTTCGGGTCGCCGCCGAGGAGATTGACCGGGTCCCGGCGGGCCAGCGCACGGAACGGATTGCGGCCGTTGCGCAGATGGATCAGAGGATCCTTGCGGGCGAAGAAGTCGTCGCTGGTGGCCTTGACCAGATGGACATCGCAGCTGATGTCCGTGACAACCCGGAACGCCGGGTCGACAGCCACCGACGGAACCCGGGACAGTGCCAGGCTGCGCCCGTCATTGACCCCGATTTCCAGATAGTTGCGGGGTTTGTACACACGGTGCAGTTGGCGCAGGAAGCCGTGGCGATCCACGTAAGGGGCCCTTCACTGAGAATCAAAAAATTGGGGATTGATTCTCAGTGAACTTAGTGGGAACGGCGGTTGTACGTAAACATCTACTGGTCAGTAACACCCGATTGGCGCTCTACCGCAACCAAGGCGGGAAACGCCTCTTCCAGGGCCGCCCGCCACTCCCTGATCGGTTCGATCCCGGCTCGCTTCCACCGCTCGTGTCCCAGCACGCTGTAGGCGGGCCGAGGCGCGGGCCGTACGAAGGCCTCGCTGGCCGTCGGACGGACCCGCTCCGGGTCCGCGCCGAGCAGCCGGAAGATCTCCCGGGTGAAGCCGAACCAGGTCGTCTCGCCGCCGCTGGTGCCGTGGTAGATCCCCGGCTCGGCGACTCCTTCGAGCGCCGCCGCGCCGAGCCGTACCAGCAGCTCTGCGAGATCGCCGGTCCAGGTCGGCTGGCCGCGCTGGTCGTCCACCACGTCCAGGGTGTCCTTGACGGACTCCAGCTTGATCATCGTGCGGACGAAGTTCCCGCCGCCCGCTCCGTACAGCCAGGCCGTACGGACCACATAGCCGGTCTCCGGCAGCGTGTCGAGCACCGCGCGCTCGCCGGCCAGCTTGGTGCGGCCATAGGCGCTGCGCGGGCCGGTGGCGTCGTACTCGCCGTACGGCGTCTGTCCGTCACCGGCGAAGACATAGTCCGTGGAGACCTGGATCAGTACGGCGCCCGAGGCGGCGCAGGCCTCGGCGAGGACCCGGGGCCCGGTGCCGTTGACCGCCAGCGCCTCGGCCTCCTTGGCCTCGGCGTCGTCCACGGCCGTCCAGGCCGCGCAGTTGACCACCACGGCCGGCGCGTAGGTCTCCAGCGCGGCACGGACCGCGTCGGCGTCGGTGATGTCCAGCGCGCTACGGTCCAGACCGGCCGCACGCTCTCCCGCCGCGGCGAGCCGTGCCAGCAGATCCCGGCCCAGCATCCCGCCGGCGCCGGTGACGAGCCAGCCGCTCACAGCGCCGCACGTCCCTTCAGCGGCTCCCACCAGGCACGATTGTCGCGGTACCACGCCACGGTCTCCGCGAGGCCCGTGGCGAAGTCCTTGCGAGGCGCGTATCCCAGCTCCGTACGGATCTTGGCGCAGTCGACGCTGTAGCGGCGGTCGTGGCCCTTGCGGTCGGTGACGTACTCGACGCTGGTGTCCCAGTCGGCTCCGCAGGCCTCCAGCAGCAGCCCGGTCAGCTCCTTGTTGGAGAGCTCCGTGCCGCCGCCGATGTTGTAGACCTCGCCGGCCCGGCCCTTCGTACGGACCAGCTCGATGCCCTGCACATGGTCGTCGATGTGCAGCCAGTCGCGGACATTGCCGCCGTCGCCGTACAGCGGGACCTTCTTGCCGTCCAGCAGATTGGTGATGAAGAGCGGGATGACCTTCTCGGGGAAGTGGTGATGCCCGTAGTTGTTGGAGCAGCGCGTCACCCGCACATCGAGGCCATGCGTGCGGTGGTACGACAGAGCGATCAGATCGCTGGACGCCTTGGCCGAGGAGTAGGGCGAGTTGGGCTCCAGCGGATGGGTCTCCGGCCAGGAGCCCTCGTCGATGGAGCCGTAGACCTCGTCGGTGGAGATATGCACGAAGGTCTTCACACCGGCGCGGTGCGCGGCGTCGATCAGGGTGTGGCTGCCGACCACATTCGTACGGACGAACTCGGCGCCGCCGTCGATCGAGCGGTCCACATGCGACTCGGCGGCGAAGTGCACCACCTGGTCATGCTCGGCCATCAGCTTGGCGACCAGCTCGGCGTCGCAGATGTCGCCCTGGACGAAGGCGAATCCGGGATGGTCGCGGACCGGATCGAGATTGGCCGGGTTGCCCGCGTAGGTGAGCTTGTCGAGCACCGTCAGCTCGACATCGCCGGGGCCCTGGGGCCCGAGGACCGTACGGACATAGTGCGAGCCGATGAAACCGGCACCGCCGGTCACAAGAATCCTGTGGGTCATGAAGAGATCTGCACCTTGCTGTGGTCGCCGAGGACGAGTCGGTGGGCGGACGGGTTGCGGGGAGCAGGGGTGATCTCGACATCGCGGCCGATCAGCGACGCCTCCACCCGGCGTACACCGGTGAGGGAGGAGCCCCGCAGAACGATGGAGTACTCGATCTCGCTGTCCTCGATCCGGCAGCCCTCGGAGACCGAGGTGAAGGGACCGATATAGGCGTCGCTGATCACCGTGCCCGCGCCGATGATCGCGGGACCCACGATCCGGCTGCGGGTGACGCGCGCGCCTTCCTCGATCCTGACCCGCCCTATGATCTCCGTCGCCTCGTCCACGGATCCGTCGCGGCACGGCTCGACGGTCTCCAGCACCGAGCGGTTGACCTCCAGCATGTCGGCGACATTGCCGGTGTCCTTCCAGTACCCGGAGATGGTCGTGGAACGGACGTCGCGGTCCTGGTCGATCAGCCACTGGATGGCATGGGTGATCTCCAGCTCACCGCGCCAGGAGGGCTCGATGGAGCGCACGGCCTCATGGACGGCCGGAGTGAACAGATAGACACCGACGAGCGCGAGATCGCTCTTGGGTTCCTTCGGCTTCTCCTCCAGGGCCACCACCCGGCCCTCGGCGTCGAGTTCGGCCACACCGAAGGAGGTCGGGTTGGGCACCTTGGTCAGCAGGATCTGCGCGTCGGGCCGCTCCTGGCGGAAGCCGTCGACCAGTCCGCTGATACCGCCGACGATGAAGTTGTCACCGAGGTACATCACGAAGTCGTCGTCGCCGAGGAAGTCACGGGCGATGAGGACGGCGTGCGCCAGCCCGAGCGGCGCGTCCTGCTGGAGATAGGTGACCTTTATCCCGAACTGGGAGCCGTCGCCGACCGCCTCGCGGATCTCCTCCGCGGTGTCGCCGACGATGACGCCGACCTCAGTGATGCCCGCCTCGGCGATGGCCTCCAGGCCGTAGAAGAGCACCGGCTTGTTCGCCACGGGCACGAGCTGTTTCGCGGAGGTGTGGGTGATGGGGCGTAGACGGGTGCCCGCCCCGCCGGACAGTACGAGAGCCTTCACGATCCCTATCCCATGCTGAAGATGTCCGATTGCTGAAGATGTCCGATGCTGTCCGGGCGTCGCCCGACAGCATGATTTTACCTACGATTTCCGACACGGCCCGCCCTTGGACACCTTGACCGGATAGTTCAGGCCTGGAGTGGCGCTTGAGCGTGCGCCCCGATTCAGCCGTGTGTGCGGGCGCACGCAGACATGTACGGGTGTGTGCCGGCGCGTGCGCGGGCGGGTACCGGCACCCTCAGGACGACGGCAGCGCGTAGCGCGTCCACCGGGTCCGTACGCGCGTACGCACCCGCCGTGCCACCCGGATCAGCAGCGACTTGCGCCAGCGCGCGGCCCTGGGCGCCTCGATACGCTCCAGGCCCGGTCTGCCCACCCAGTCGGGCACGGTGACCTCGTACGAGACGTCCTTGAGGCCGGTCGAGTGGTCCCCGAAGTGCGGGAAGGCGAGATACGGCGTACCGGCGCGGCCCTTGCGGACCACCTCCGGCCTGGTCTCGGCCTTGATGAAGTCGAGCATGTCCCGGAGCAGATCGAGCCGTCCCAGGGCGACACACTCCAGCCGCAGCCGCTCGCCGACCTTGATACGTCTGGCCACCGCGGGAGTCCAGTAGCGGGCCATCAGCGGCGCGGCCAGCTCCATCTTGTGGCGCTGGATCTCCTCCGGCTGCTTCATGAGCCCGTGTGCGAACTGCTGGATCAGCCCGACCGTAAAAGGTCTGACCATCATTCGGTCGCGTTTGGGGCCCGCCGGCACCAGTTCGGCGATGAGCGCCATCAGGGCGCCCGTGGCCTCGAACCGCAGCGCGTAACCGCCGGTCTTGGTCACATGCTTGCCGTCGTCGCGGCCGACGAGGTAATAGCAGGTGTAGTCGGAGATCACCGAGACGCCCTTGCCCCGGATGTACGCCTCCATCGTGAAGAGGGCGTCCTCGCCGGTCTTGAGAGTCTCATCGAAGCGCAGCCCGAGCCGTTCGAGCAGCTCGCGCCGGAAGAGCTTCTGTGCGCTCAGTGTGAAGATCACCTGTGAGCTGTAGATGTCCACGCGGTCGGCCGTACGGGTCCACATCGAGCCGGGAGCGCCTCGGTTCACGCCCACGATCTTGCCGAGCACCACATCCGTACCGGCGCGGTCCGCCATGGTCACCATGCGCTCCAGCGCTTCCTCGCCCAAGTAGTCGTCGGCGTCGAGGAAGAACACATAGCGCCCTCTGGCCAGCCCCAGACCGACATTGCGCGGCCCGCTGGGACCGCCCGAATTGGCCTGTCGCACCACTCTGGTCGGGATGGCGGTGCGCGCCGCGAATTTCTCCAGATACTCGCCTGTGCCGTCGGTCGAACCGTCGTCGATGGCAACGATCTCGATCCGGTCGGCGCCTAACGTCTGGGCCTCCACCGATTCCAGGCAGCGGATCAGATAAGGCATCGCCTCATACGCCCCGACGATCACGCTTACGTCAGGAACTTGCTTCTCGTTCATCAGAAATCAAGACAATCGGCATCGGATGTTGGTTGTCTTGTCACGATCTCCAGTATCCGTGATGCGCATCACAGTTGGCGTTCGCCGCGCCGGAGCAACACTCAACTCCCTTACGGAAAAGGCCCGGCAGCGCGTCCGAAGACGCCCTGCCGGGCCTGACCACCCGTAACCGCCGCTGAGAACCCGGCCGGACTCAGCCCCGTACCGGCGAGTCCAGATCGTTGCTCTCGGGAGCGGAGTCGTCCGGCGCCGCGGCCTCCTCGGGCCCTGCCAGCCTCTGTTCCACACCGACGTTGCGCGCCTGGGCCTTCGCCGCCAGCGCGCGCGCCGCCGCGTTGAACTGCTCGATCGAGGACGGCTCGTCGGGACCCAGCAGATACCGCTTCAGCTCACGGCGGTCCGCCGCCAGCCGGTCGGCGGCCGGATCGGTCACCGCGTCGAGCAACTGGTCCAGTTCCTTGGCGCTGTTGGAGAGGATCACGGCGGCCCGTACGGCGGTGTTCTGCCGCTTGAACTCCTCCGCGCCGAGGCCCGCCGAGTCGGTGACCGCGTACGGCTTGCCGCTGGCGATGAAGTCCGACACCACGCTGGAGATGTCCGAGACCATCGCGTCCGACTCGTTGAAGCAGTCGTACAGCCGTGGCTCGGCACCGGCGATGACACGGTGCTCCCACCAGCCGAAGGAGCGCCAGTACGCGGTGTTCCATTCGTCCCGCAGCCGGGTCAGCTCGGCCTGCCGCGCCGGATCGGCCTTGGCGTCGCGCGACTCCTCCGCCTCGTCCCGGCTCGCGTCCGCCACTCCGGACAGCTCGCTCAGCCGTGCCTCGATCCTGGCCAGCTCGGCCCGTGCCGTACTCCGCTCGGTGCCGAGCTCCGCGCTCCGCCCGGTCCAGCGGGCATCGGTGGCGCGCTCGGCGGCGGCCTTCTCCACCAGCGCGACGATCCGCTCGTGCACGGCCTTCGCCTTGGCGCTGCGCGTACCGGTGAAGGGATGCGGCTTGTAGAGCACCCTGACCGGCCGCTGCGCCGACAGCAGCCGCTTGACGATGTTCTCGCCGGCCAGCAGCAGCGAGGTGTTGCCCGGGCTGTCGTCCCAGCCCTCCCAGGTGGGCGCGTAGAGCACCGTCGGGATCGGATTGCGTGTGGAGCCGGAGCCGCTCGCCGGCTCGATCGGGGCGAGCTGCGGACGGCCCACCTCCACGATGTCCTCGTCGCGCACTCCGACATCGGCCAGCGCGTAGCGGTCGCGCCCGGCCCGGCCCGCGGTCCACACCTCGTCGTACGCCTTGCTGAACGGATTGACACTGGCGAGCTTGTCGCTGTCGCCGTGCCCGATGAAGACATGCCGCATGGTCGGGACGCGCAGCATATGGATGTTCTTGCCGACGTTGGCCGCGTAGAGCGCGACGCGTACGGTCGACAGATCCAGATTCATCAGATGGACACCGCCGGGCACACAGAGCACCGGTACGGCCGTCGGGCCGAGCTGCTGCGCTATCACCCGCTCACGCAGGACGATCACCGGCCGTCCTTCGAGCTGGTCCATCGTCTCCAGCCACATGTTGACCTGGTACGCGGACTCCTTGGAGCCGGAGAAGTAGAGCATCACGGTCGGCTTGTAGTCGGCCAGCCAGCCGTCCACCGCCTTCAGCACCTTCTCGGCGGACGGTACGAGCCGGCTCGGGCGCAGATACGGCAGCAGGGCCATGACATAGCCGACGGCGAGGAGCACCGAGAGGCCGAGGCCCGCGTAGCCGTAGAGGTTCTCCCTGGTCTCCAGGGCGAGCAGCACTCCCACCATGGCGAAGACATCCAGATGGAGCATCTTCTCGGCCGAGCGGTTGAGCAGCCACGGCGGCGGCGCGTCCGGGATCCGGATGGCGCCGAGGTCGATGTTGCGGGTGACCACGGGCAGCCTGCGGCGCAGCCTGAGCAGGGTGACGATCGCGCCGTGCGGTGCCTGGAGCCCGTAGAACACCAGCACCGCGACCACGGTCACATAGAAGATCCGGTCCTGGCCGAGTCCCGAGCGCGCGACCAGCAGCACCAGCAGCATCTGCCGGATCAGAAAGCGGATCGACAGACCCGCGCGGACCTTGGCCAGCCGGTTCACCAGATAGCTGCCGCGCTGATGCAGGAAGGTGTCCGCGAGATAGGTCACCGCGGCCGACACCGCGAAGAGCCAGAGATGCGGAATTATCGCGGCGAGCATGACGCACGGGAATGCGATTCCCAGAAGTAGTGCGGCTGCCAGCTCTGATCCGCTGCCCACCCGGGCCAAGCGAATGGCTGTCGAAATCACGGAAAACCTGCTCCAGACCGTGCCTGCTGTTGACCTTGCAAGGGAATTGTGAAGAAGGGATCTGACGAACTCGGGCCTCCGTGATTCGCACGTCGGCGACCACAGAGGCCCGTATCAGAGATTGTCAGGAATTATTACACATCTTCCTGACGGTCCAGTACGGCGGCGAGTGCCTGCTCGAAGTCGGAGGCCTCGGAGGCGCCACGCGTCGGGTCCTGCTGGCGTACGTCGATGACATGGCCGGTCAGCTCGGAGAGCAGCACGTCGAGCGAGGTCCTGGCGACCGCCTCGGAGGACAGCAGCGAGCCTTCGGGCTCCTGGCCGAACGCCTTGGTGCGCATCGGTGTGGCCGTGCGCTCCGGATTCACGCAATTGACCCGGATTCCATCGCCCGCCCATTCGTCGGAGAGGGCCTGGGTGAGATTCACCATGGCCGCCTTCGTGGAGGAGTACAGGCTGTATTCGGCACGGCCTCGCGTGTAACTGCTGGAGGTGTAGAGCAGCAGCTGGCCCTTGGTCTCGGCCAGGTATTTGTACGAGGCGCGGGCGATCTGCACCGGCGCGAGATAGTTGACGTTCAGCGCTTCCTGAATGGTGGTGTTGTCCGTCTCGGCCAGCTTGCCGATACGCAGCACGCCCGCGGTGTTGATCACGTAATCGATACGGCCGGTCTCGCCATAGGCGCGCGAGAGCGCGTCGTCGACATGCTCCGGGTTCTCGACATGCGTACCGGTCGTGGAGCGTCCCAGCGCGTACACCGTGGCGCCGAAGCTCTCGGCGAGCTGGGCGATGTCCGCGCCGATGCCGTACGAGCCGCCGAAGACGACCAGCGTCTTACCGGCGAGCAGCTCGCGGTAGGAGTCGTCGGAGGACTGCTGAGGAGCGGCGGAGGAGGCGAGCTGGAAGAGCTTGTCGGCGATGAAGACATCGACCGGCTGCGTCACCTTCATATTGAACTCGTCGCCCGCCACGACATGGATCGGCACGTCCGGCAGATACCTCAGCACCACCGAACAGTCGTCGGTCGCCTGGAAGTTGGGATCGCCGGCGGCGATCTCGTACGCCCTGCGGATGGTGGAGAGCTTGAACGCCTGCGGCGTCTGGCCGCGCCGCAGCCGGGACCGGTCGGGCACGTCCGTGATGAACTCGCCGTCCTCGCCGTGCGTACGGGTCACGATGATCGTGTCCGCGGACGGGATCGCCACATCCACGGCCTGGTAGCGCTCCAGCGCGTCCACACAGTCCTTGATCACATGCTGGGACAGCAGCGGGCGCACGGCGTCATGGAAGAGCACATTGCGGTCCTCGCCCGCCGCCAGGCCCTCGCCCAGGGCCGCGATGGCGCGCTCGGTGGTCTCGTTCCGGGTCGCGCCGCCTTCGATGATCCTGCTGACCTTGGCCAGTCCGGCCTTCGCGACGATCTTCTCCACATCGGGCACATAGCCCGGGGCCATCAGCACGATCACCTCGTCGATCGAGTCGCTCCGCTCGAAGACCGACAGTGTGTGCTCGATGACCGCCTTCCCCGCGATCTTCAGCAACTGCTTCGGGATCGACAGACCCACACGCTGACCGGTGCCGCCCGCCAGGACGACTGCGGTGGTACGGGGCTTCGCGGGCGGCGCGGAAGTTGGAGACACAGAACTGACCTACCTTGCGGGCTCAGAGGATGAGGCGATGGTCCCACCCGCGGCAATCCTCTTGCAAGGTGGACCACAGCCCTGCGACATCGGTACGCAACCCCTGATTCACCTGGGAACACTAGTACACCCGCGAACCCACGCCGGAAGGCGGGCGTGAGGGAAACCACACGAAAGGGGCGGCCACGGCGAAAACGCCATGACCGCCCTGTGGCCGTGTACGGCCGACTGCCGGTTCGTCCTCCATCGCCGGACGGGCCAGGAATCAGCCTGTCCGGCGATTGAGGTCACAGACCCTGGAAGGGCTCGAACGCGTCGTACTCCTTCTGCGCCTCGTCCCGCTCGGCGTCCCGGTCCCTGCGCCGCTGCGCGGCCGGGCGCGGCGCCTCCAGCCGGTGGTCCTCACCACGGCGGCCGAGCATCTCCGCGCCCGCCATCATCGTGGGCTCCCAGTCGAAGACGACCGCGTCGTCCTCGCCGCCGATGGCCACACCGTCGCCCGTGCGCGCACCAGCCTTCATCAACGCGTCCTCGACACCGAGGCGGCTGAGCCGGTCCGCGAGATAGCCGACGGCCTCGTCGTTGCTGAAGTCGGTCTGGCGCACCCAGCGTTCGGGCTTCTCACCGCGCACCCGGTAGATCCCGTCGTCCTCCAGGGTGACGGTGAAGCCGGTGTCGTCGACGGCCTTCGGACGGATGACGATCCGCGTCGCCTCCTCCTTCGGCCGGTCGGCACGGGCCTTGGCGACCACCTCGGCAAGCGCGAACGAC
This sequence comes from Streptomyces sp. MnatMP-M17, assembly GCF_900091995.1. GTDB lineage: Bacteria > Actinomycetota > Actinomycetes > Streptomycetales > Streptomycetaceae > Streptomyces. The sequence continues at coordinate 605 of NZ_FMDK01000289.1, read as the reverse complement.
AGTTCCTTGAGCCCGGTACGGGCCACGGCCGACGCCTCGAAGACACGGTAGCCGCGCCGTTCGAGATCGGGCCTGATCATCTCGGCGAGATCCTGGCCGTCCGGGATGTCGATCTTGTTGAGGACGACGACCCGGGGCCGGTCGCCCAGACCGCCGTACTGCTTCAGCTCCTCCTCGATGACATCGAGGTCGGTGAGCGGATCGCGGTCGGACTCCAGCGTGGCCGTGTCCAGCACATGCACGAGCACCGAGCAGCGCTCGACATGACGCAGAAACTCCAGCCCGAGACCACGGCCCTGGCTGGCGCCCGGGATCAGTCCGGGCACGTCCGCGATGGTGTAGACGGTCGAACCGGCCGTGACCACGCCCAGATTGGGCACCAGTGTGGTGAACGGATAGTCCGCGATCTTCGGCTTGGCCGCCGAGAGCACGGAGATCAGCGAGGACTTGCCGGCGCTCGGATAGCCCACCAGCGCCACATCCGCGACCGTCTTCAGCTCCAGCACGACATCACCGGCCTGGCCCGGCACGCCGAGCAGTGCGAAGCCCGGGGCCTTGCGGCGGGCCGAGGCCAGCGCGGCGTTGCCGAGACCGCCACGGCCGCC
>NZ_FMDK01000114.1 GCF_900091995.1 Streptomyces sp. MnatMP-M17 | reverse complement strand
CGAACCGGCCGCCGCCGGCCCGGCCGCCGGAGCCACGGCCCGCGCCGCCGTCGGACTGCGCCGTTGCGCCCGGCAGCGGGATCATGTCGTACCAGTCGCCGCCGATCTGGAGCCCGCCACCGGTCGGCACATACCGCGCCGCCACCGCCATCCCAGGGATCTCAGGACCGAGCGTCGGCATCATCGTGCGCTGGAGGCCCAGCGACAGCTCACGCTCGGTCTCGGCGAGAGAGGCACGGGCCAGCGCCTGCGCCAGCATCCGCGCCACCGTCGTCAGCACGGACCGCTCGTCGGGCGAGAACGCGACCCGGTGCTTGAACCCGGCCATCCAGCAGCCCAGCGTGCGTCCCGACGCGACCAGCGGCAGATAGGCCCACGAGCGCCGCTCGAAGCGCCGCACATACTGCCAGGCAGCCGGATAGCGGCTCTTGTACGCCTCCGGTGACGAGAGATAGACGGCCCGCCCGTTCCGTACGACCTCGGCCGCCGGATAGTCCGTGTCGACCCGCATGTCCTCGAAGGGAGCCGCGTCCCCGGGATCGTGCCCGTGGTGGCCGATGATCGTCAGCCGCTCGCCGGAGACACCGAAGACCGCGAGACCGTCCGGCGAGAAACCCGGCATGGACAGGGACGCGGCGACGCGCAGCACCTCGGCGGTCGAGCGGGCCTCGGCCAGCGCGCGGCCCGCGTCGAGCAGGAAGGCCTCGCGGGAGCGGCGCCAGTCGCCGGTGACCGGGCTGCCCTCGACGGCGGTTCCCGGCCGCACCTCCGCGACCTCCTGGATCGTGCCGTACAGCTCGACGTACGGCGGGCCCTCGGGCTCGCGCCTGACGACCGTCCTGGCCCGGGACCGTACGGTACGGAGCACCCTGCCGTTCTCGTCCATGATCCGCAGCCGGGCCTCGGCGAGCGTGTGTTCGGCGATCGCGAGATGGACGATGCTGTTGATCTCGATCCAGTCGACCGGATGGAACCGGGCGCGTGCCGCGGCCAGCGTGAGCACCACGGGCTCGGCGGGCAGCCCGAGCAGCCGGGCCGCCTCCGCGTCGAAGGTGACCGTTCCGGAGGCGTTGTCCCAGCGCCACAGGCCGGTCGCGATCGCGGACAGGACATCCTCGGTGCGCATTGTCCCACTTTATGAATATCTGAGGAGCGGACGCCACCGAGGAGCGCGGAGTGGCCGGGCGGTAACCTCTCTTGTGCAGTACCGCATAACGAGGACTGCATGACGAGGCCACCTCCGACCCGCTAAGACTCCGACCCGCTAAGACTGGATGAAACGACGATGCATCGGTACAGGTCCCACACCTGCGGCGAGCTCCGCGCCTCTGACGTCGGCACCGACGTCCGGCTGAGCGGCTGGCTGCACAATCGCCGAGACCTGGGCGGCATCCTCTTCATCGATCTGCGTGACCACTACGGACTGGTCCAGCTCGTCGCCCGGCCCGGCACCGCCGCCAACGAGGAGCTGTCCAAGCTCACCAAGGAGACCGTCGTCCGGATCGACGGCACGGTCTCCGCGCGCGGTGCGGAGAACGTCAACCCGGAGCTGCCGACCGGCGAGATCGAGATCGAGGTCTCCGAGGTCGAGATCCTCGGCGCCGCGGGCCCGCTGCCGTTCACGGTCAACGCCGAGGATGGCGTCAACGAGGAGCGGCGCCTGGAGTACCGCTTCCTCGATCTGCGCCGTGAGCGCATGCACCGCAACATCATGCTGCGTACGGCCGTGATCTCGGCGATCCGGCACAAGATGACCGCGCTCGGCTTCAACGAGATGGCCACCCCGATCCTCACCGCGACCTCTCCCGAGGGCGCCCGTGACTTCGTGGTGCCCTCCCGGCTCAACCCGGGCAGGTTCTACGCGCTGCCGCAGGCGCCGCAGCAGTTCAAGCAGCTCCTGATGATCTCGGGCTTCGACCGCTACTTCCAGATCGCGCCGTGCTTCCGCGACGAGGATGCGCGCGCCGACCGCTCGCCGGGCGAGTTCTACCAGCTCGATGTCGAGATGAGCTTTGTCGAGCAGGAGGATGTCTTCCGCCCGATCGAGAAGCTGATGACCGAGCTGTTCGAGGAGTTCGGCGGCGGCCGTCATGTCACCTCGCCGTTCCCGAGGATCCCGTTCCGCGAGTCGATGCTGAAGTACGGCAACGACAAGCCGGATCTGCGGGCCCAGCTGGAGCTGGCCGATATCTCGGACGTCTTCGAGGGCTCCGAGTTCAAGGCGTTCGCGGACAAGCACGTACGCGCGCTGCCGGTCCCGGACACCGCCGGGCAGCCGCGGAAGTTCTTCGACGGGCTCGGCGAGTTCGCCGTCGAGCACGGCGCGAAGGGCCTGGCCTGGGTGCGGGTCGGCGAGGACGGCGCGCTGAGCGGCCCGATCGCCAAGTTCCTCACCGAGGAGAACGTCAAGGTCCTCACCGAGCGTCTCGCTCTCGTGCCCGGCCACGCCGTCTTCTTCGGCGCGGGCGAGTACGACGAGGTCTCCAAGATCATGAGCGCGGTCCGCGTCGAGGCGGCCAAGCGGTCCGGGCACTTCGAGGAGGGCGTCTTCCGGTTCTGCTGGATCGTCGACTTCCCGATGTACGAGAAGGACGAGGAGACCGGGAAGATCGACTTCTCGCACAACCCGTTCTCGATGCCCCAGGGCGGTCTGGCCGATCTGGAGACCAAGGACCCGCTGGACATCCTCGCCTGGCAGTACGACATCGTCTGCAACGGCATCGAGCTCTCCTCCGGCGCGATCAGGAACCATGAGCCCGAGGTCATGATCAAGGCCTTCGAGATCGCCGGTTACGACCGTGAGACCGTCGAGCACGAGTTCGCCGGCATGCTCCGCGCCTTCCGTCTCGGCGCGCCGCCGCACGGCGGTATCGCGCCGGGCGTGGACCGTATCGTCATGCTGCTGGCCGACGAGCCGAACATCCGCGAGACGATCGCCTTCCCGCTCAACGGCAACGCCCAGGACCTGATGATGGGCGCGCCGACGGAGCTGGCGGAGTCGCGTCTGCGGGAGCTGAACATCGCGCTGCGCAAGCCGGTCGCCAAGTCCGGCGAGTAGCCCGGCGGGCAGTACAGAGAGGGAAGAGGCCCGGGACCGGAAGGTCCCTGGCCTCTTCGTTCTTTTCTCGATGCAACCCGATCGGTGCGCCGACGCGTTTCACAGGCGTGGGAAACCGAACAGGACGGCGGGGGCGCGACGATGGATCCGGGCGAGGGCGACTTCGAGGCGTTCGTCGCCGCCCGGGGACCGCGACTGCTGCGGGTGGCGTGGCTGCTGACCGGCGACGCGTATCTGGCGGAGGATCTGCTCCAGAGTGCCCTGGCGAAGGTGTGGCCGAAGTGGTCGCGTATCTCCGGGGACCGGCCGGAGGCGTATGTGCGCAAGGCGCTGGTGCATCTGCACGCGTCCTGGTGGCGGCGGCGGTGGCGCGGCGAGCTGCCGTACGGAGAGCTGCCGGAGACGGCCGGGACCGTCGACGCGTACGCGCATGTGGATCTGGAGCAGTCGCTCGCCGCCGCTGTACGGGCACTGCCCGTGCGGCAGCGCGCGGTGGTCGTGCTGCGGTACTTCGAGGATTTGAGCGTCGAGGACACCGCCGAGACCCTGGGCTGTTCACCGGGCACCGTGAAGAGCCAGTCGGCGCGGGCGCTGCGTTCCCTGCGGGCGGCGCTGCCCGCGTCGGTGGCGGGTGGTGAGCGCCTTGGGTGAGCCGACGCGCGAGCCCGGCGCCGGGGCCGTGGACGACTACGAGCACGAGCGCGAGGACGAGCAGGAGCTGCGGATCCTGCTGGAACGGGCCGTGCCCAGGCTGCCCGCTCCGGAGGAGCGGCTGAGCCGCGTACGGGAGCGGGTCCGCCGGGCGCGGCGCCGACGCCGTACGGGAGGAGCCGTGGCGGCGGCCGTGACCGGGCTCATGCTGGCCGGAACGTTCCTTCCTGGTGCCCTGCGCGGCGGCCCCGAGTCGCTGCCGCCCGCGGCCCCAGGGCCCTCGGTGACCGAACGGCAGGATCTGACCGCGAGCCAGGGCTCCACCGAAAGCCCGGACCGGGCACCGAGCCGCGAGCCGTCCGCGCCCGGATCCCTGTTCCGGTTCGAACATGTGGCCGGTCTGACCTTGCGGCTGCCCGAGAACTGGCAGGCGGTGGACATGCCCGACGACGGCAAGCTCAAGCTGACGGCCCGGGGCTACGCCTCGTCCGAGCCGCTGACCGTGTACAGACCGGGACAGCCCTGCCCGATGAGGACGGAGGACGCGTGCCTGCCGCTCAAGGCGCTCGCACGCGGCGGCGCCCTGCTCACTCTCAGGCCCATGAGCGGGATCGACATGTCGGCCAAGGTCCAGCAGCCCGCGGTGCTGTACGCGTCCGCCGAACCTTCCAAGGGCTGCCGCGCTCTTCGCGGCACCGGCGAGTACACCGGTCTGCTCGGCGGTACGCCCGCTCCCTACACGGCCGTCGCCGTCACTCTCTGTGTCTCCGGCGACGCGCCGGGAACCGTCGAGGACGTCAGGGCGATGGTCACCGGCGCAGACTTCGGCAAGGGAACCGTGACGACTCCCCCGGCTGCTCCGCCGCCGACGGCAACCGCCGAGCGTCCCCTGAACGAGAAATGAAAGAGGCCCGCCTATGTCCGTCCGCTCTCTCCGTCCCGCGCGCAGCGGACCGCGGCCGGTAGCCGCGCGGTCCGTGGCCGCGTTGCCGATTGCCGCGTTGCCGGTCGTCGCGCTGCTGGTCACCGGCCTGCTGCTCACCGGCTGTGCGGGCACCGCGGACACCGCCGACAACGTCGGCTCCGCGCCGGGCGGGACGGCCACACCGGGCGGGACGGCCACGGAGAGCACGGACACCACTGGCACCACTGGCACCACCGGCTCCGCGGGCAGCACGGGCCGGTCCGCGCCCGAGGCGCAGACCGTCGAGCCGCAGGAGATCTCCGGCCTCGGTCCCGAGACCCGCGCCCAGATTCCTCAGACGGCCAATCAGGCCGTGGTGGTGCGAGGCGACGACATGGACTCGGACCGGTCCGTCGTCATGGTCTACGAACGGGACCCGGTCACCGGCTGGCGGCGCGTCACCGGGGAGTGGCCCGCGCACAATGCCCGGGAGGGCTGGACCGACGACCACGTCGAGGGAGATCTGCGCTCGCCCATCGGAGTGTTCGATCTGACCGACGCGGGCGGCAAACTGCCCGATCCGGGCTCGAAGCTCCCGTACGACCGAGGGCGCGCCTTCGAGGCGGAGGGCACCGGTTTCGAGGGCGAGTCGCTCGAAGGGACCTTCGACTATGTGGTCGCGATCAACTACAACCGGGTGCCCGGTACCACTCCGCTCGACTGGACCCGGCCGCTCGGCCAGGAGAAGGGCGGTGGTATCTGGCTCCATGTGGACCACGGTGGTCCCACTCAGGGCTGTGTCGCCCTGCCGCGCGAGCGTATGAAGGAGCTGCTGCGCACGCTCGATCCGGCGAAGCGGCCGGTGGTGGTGATGGGCGACGCGGCCTCGCTGAGCCTGTGACGCACGGCCCATATCCATGGCTGAGGGCCCGGGTCCTGAGCGCGTCCCGGGCCCTTCGTATGCCATGCCGTACTGCGGCGGCTACGCGACTACGCGGCCCGCTCCTCGCCGCCGAAGCGCTCCTTGTACGCCGCCAGATCCTCGTCGGTGATCTTGGCGAAGAGCACCGGCGGCACCGTGAACGCCGTACCGGCCGGGACCGCCGTCAGCGACCGCGCCTCCTCGGCCGTGACCCAGCTCGCGGTGTCGTCCGTCAGCGCGAACGCCTCGCGCATGGCCCTGGCGGAGGCCGGGATGAACGGCTCGGAGACCACCGCGTACAGATGGATCAGGTTCATCGCCGTACGGAGCGTGAGCGCCGCGCCCTCCTCGTCCGTCTTGATCTCCAGCCAGGGAGCCTTCTCCTCCAGATACGAGTTGCCCGCAGACCACAGGGCGCGCAGGGCCGCCGCCGCCTTGCGGAACTGGAGCGACTCCATCTGGCTCTCGTACTCCGCGAGCAGCCGCGCGATCTCCTGACCGAGCTTCGCCTCCGCCTCGCCGGCCGCCTTGCCGGCGGGCACCGCGTCGCCGAAGCGCTTGCGCGAGAAGGACAGGACACGGTTGACGAAATTGCCGAGGGTGTCGGCGAGGTCCTTGTTGACCGTCGCCGTGAAGTGCTCCCAGGAGAAGGACGTGTCGTCCGACTCGGGCGCGTTCGCGATGAGGAAATAACGCCAGTAGTCGGCGGGCAGCAGCTCCAGCGCGGCATCGGTGAAGACGCCTCGCTTCTGCGAGGTGGAGAACTTGCCGCCGTAGTAGTTCAGCCAGTTGAAGGCCTTGACGTAGTCGACCTTCTTCCAGGGCTCACGCGTGCCGAGCTCGGTGGCCGGGAACATCACCGTGTGGAACGGGACATTGTCCTTGGCCATGAACTCGGTGTAGCGGACGGTGTCGTCGGCCTCGTACCACCACGACTTCCAGTCGCGGATCTCGCCGTCCGCGGCGGCGTCCGCCCACTCCTTCGTCGCGCCGATGTACTCGATCGGCGCGTCGAACCAGACGTAGAAGACCTTGCCCTCGGCGGCCAGCTCCGGCCAGGCGTCGGCCGGGACCGGTACGCCCCAGTCCAGGTCACGCGTGATCGCGCGGTCGTGCAGGCCCTCGGTCAGCCACTTGCGCGCGATGGACGAGGCGAGCTGCGGCCACTCCGCGCCGTTCTCGTCGATCCAGGCCTCGACCTCGCCCGCCAGCTTCGACTGGAGCAGGAAGAGATGCTTGGTCTCGCGGATCTCCAGCTTGCTGCTGCCGCTGATCACCGAGCGCGGCTCGATCAGATCGGTCGGGTCCAGCACGCGCGTGCAGTTCTCGCACTGGTCGCCGCGCGCCCTGTCGTAACCGCAGTGCGGGCAGGTGCCGACGATATAGCGGTCCGGGAGGAAGCGGTCGTCGGCGACCGAGAAGACCTGGCGGATGGCCCGTTCCTCGATGAAGCCGTTCTCCTTCAGCCTGCGCGCGAAGTGCTGGGTGATCTCGCGGTTCTCCGCGGACGAGCTGCGGCCGAAGTAGTCGAACTTCAGCTCGAAGCCGTCGTAGATCGCCTTCTGGGCGTCATGCTGCTCGGCGCAGAAGACATCGACCGGAACGCCCGCCTCCTTCGCGGCGAGCTCGGCGGGCGTGCCGTGCTCGTCGGTGGCGCAGATGTAGAGGACGTCATGGTCGCGCTGGCGGAGGTACCTGGCGTACACGTCCGCCGGGAGCATGGACCCCACCATGTTGCCCAGGTGCTTGATCCCGTTGATGTACGGAAGGGCGCTGGTGATGAGGTGTCGAGCCATTGCAGGCTGCTCCCAAGTCGCTACATGGAGTGACCGATTGGTCTACGGAATGTCAATATCGTATCCGACCGTTCGGACACGAGTCGCCCGACTTATGAGGTGGGCCCAGGGCCGCGGCCGGCGGCAGGGAGCGTGTGGAGGCGGGTGCCGGTACGCGGAGAGCTTTGCGAAACACCCCGTGCCGTAGACAGGCCCATCCTGGGAGGAGAAGGGCATCATGCACGAGGCAGGCCACGAGGCGAGGGACGACAGCATGCGGGTACTGGTCGCCGAGGACGAGGAGGTCCTCGCCGAACTGGTGGCGACCGGACTGCGGCGCGCGGGATTCGCCGTCGACACCGTGTACAGCGGGGACGCGGCCCTCGCCTATCTCGGACTGCACGACTACGACGTCGTCGTCCTCGACCGCGATCTGCCCCGGGTCCATGGCGACGACGTCGCGCGCAAGCTGGTCGCCGAGTCGTCCCGTACGCGCATTCTGATGCTCACCGCGTCCGCGTCCATGGAGGACCGCGTCGAAGGGCTCGACCTGGGCGCCGACGACTATCTGGGCAAACCCTTCGACTTCCCGGAGCTGGTCTCCCGGGTGCGCGCCCTGCGGCGGCGCAGCGCAAGGCCCGTACCGCCGCTGCTGGAGCGGCACGGCGTACGGCTCGACTCCGTACGGCGGACGGCCTCGCGGGACGGTCGGGCGCTGGATCTCTCGCCCAAGGAGTTCTCGGTGCTCCAGATCCTGCTGGAGGCGGACGGCGCGCCGGTCTCGGCCGAGGAACTGCTGGAGCGGGCCTGGGACGCGCACGCGGATCCGTTCACCGGAGCGGTACGCGTCTGTCTGAGCAAGCTACGGGCCAAACTCGGCGAACCTCCTCTCATCCGCACGGTTCAGGGTGTGGGGTACGCGCTGTGATGGGATACGCGCTGTGAAGACGACCGCACTCCAGCTGGCTCCTCGCTCCACCATCCGTACGCGGATAGCGCTGGTGTACGGCGGTGTCTTCGTCGTCCTCGGCGGCTGTCTGCTCACCGTCGTCAATCTGCTCGCCGGCGCGGGCACCCAGAACGAGGCGCAGGAGATGGTCGCCCGGGTGGTTCCCGCCCAGGTGGCGCCCGCGCTGCCGGTCACCCCGGTGCGCGGGCTGATCAGCGAGCAGCGGATCGCGCCCATCACCGTCTACCGGCTCACCGACAATGTCACCGACGCGGCCTCGGACGAGATGCTCTTCTGGTCGGTCGCCGCGCTGCTGGTGATGGCGGCGTGCGCGGTGGTGGTCGGCTGGTGGACGGCGGGACGGGTGCTGCGGCCGGTGCACGCGATGACGGCGAAGGCCCGCCGGCTCTCCGAGCACAATCTCCACGAGCGGATCGGCGCGAGCGGTCCCGACGACGAGCTGAAGGAGCTCGGCGACACGCTGGACGCGCTGCTGGCGCGGCTGGAGAAGGCCTTCGACAGCCAGCGCCGGTTCATCGCCAATGCCTCGCACGAGCTGCGGACGCCGCTGGCGACGCAGCGGACCGCGATCCAGGTCGGCCTCGACGACATGTGCACGCCGGACGAACTGGCCCGTACGAAGCAGACGTTGCTGGACAACAACCGGCGCAGCGAACAGCTCATCGAAGGGCTGCTGGTGCTGGCGCGCAGCGAGCGCGAGGTGGACGACCAGGAGCTGGTCGATCTGGGGGAGGCGGTGACGGAGGAGGCGGCGCGCTTCGGTCTGGACGGAGCCGTGTCGGTGGCCGGCGCCGAGGTCGTACGCGGAAACCGGCTGCTGCTCGGGCAGCTCGTGGGCAATCTGCTGGCCAACGCGGTGACGTACAACGTGCCCGACGGGACGGTGGACGTCGAGGTCAGCGGCACGGCGCTGGTGGTGCGGAACACCGGGCCCGTGGTGGCGGAGGACGACATCCCGGCGCTGTTCGAACCGTTCCGGCGCGGCGAGGGCCGTGACCGGATGGGCCGTGGCGCGGGGCTCGGTCTGTCCATCGTGCGCTCGATCGCGGTGGCGCACGGCGGGAAGGTCACGGCGGCGCCGGGCGGCGCGGGCGGCGGTCTCGCGGTCACCGTGACGCTGCCGCCGGCCGCGGC
>NZ_FMDK01000115.1 GCF_900091995.1 Streptomyces sp. MnatMP-M17 | reverse complement strand
GGGCGTGGCCGCGCGGACGCTGCCGGGCGCGCAGGCTCTGGCGTCGGCCGCCCGCCGTGGCGGAATCCGTGTGGTACTGGCCAGTGACCGGGCCGATCCGGCGCTGGGCTTCGTCGACGCGGTCGTGCCCGCGGGCGGCCGTCTCGTGGCGTCCGTACGAGGGCTCCAGGCCGATGGCGCGGTGGTGCTCCTCGTATCGGACAACCGCCCGGCCCTGGGCGCCTCGGACTGCGGGCTGGGCGTGTACCGCGAGGAGGATCCGCCGGCCTGGGGCGCCGACCTGCTGATCGGTACGGACCTGGAGTCGGCCGCGCTGATCCTGGCCGGTGTGGGCACGGCCCGTCAGGTCGACCGGGACAGCGGCGTGCTGGCCGCGGGCGGCAGCGGAGTCGGCGCGGTCGCGGCCTTGCAGGCACCTCCCGCGCAGGCGTGCGCCCGTGGCCAGGCCGCGAGCAACTCCGCGGGCGCGATCGCCTTCGGTTTGGGCGTCTGGCGCGCCCGGCAGCTCCTGTCCCGGCCGGTCACCCCGGCCGTGTCCACCGTCCCCTGGCATCTGATGCCCACGGCGCTGGTACTGGACAGGCTCGGCACGAGCGTCGAAGGCCTGTCCTCGGCGGAGGCCGCGGCCCGGGCCAAGGGCTCGTCGGGAGCGAACGAGCCGCTGCACAGCAGCCTTCCGTCGGCGTTCATCGACGAGCTGGCCAATCCGCTGACGCCCGTGCTCGCGGCCGGTGCGGCGCTGGCCGCCGCGGTGGGCTCGCGTACGGACGCGGCGCTCGTGGCCGCGATCACCGCGACCTCGGCCCTGGTCGGCGGCGTCCAGCGGGTACGGACCGAGCGCGCCCTGGCCGAGCTGACCGCACGCTCCGCGATCGGCACACGGGTGCGCCGGGCGGGCGCCGAGCGGCTGGTCACGGCCGAGGACCTGGTGCCCGGCGATGTCATCGTGCTGCGGCCGGAGGACGTGGTTCCCGCCGACTGCCGGCTGCTCACGGCCGAGGGCCTCGACGTGGACGAGTCCTCGCTGACCGGTGAGTCCCTTCCCGTCGCCAAGGACCCGGCGCCCGCGTTCGCCTCACAGATCACCGAGCGGACCTCGATGCTCTACGAGGGCACCACCGTCTCCGCGGGCCGGGCCACCGCGGTCGTCGTGGCGACCGGCCCGGCCACCGAGGTCGGACGCAGCATCGCCACCGCCCGCCAGGCCGCTCCGGTGACCGGCGTAGAAGCCCGGCTGACCTCGCTGACCAAGGCCGGCCTGCCGGTCGCGTTCGCCTCCGCCGCCGCGGTGGCCGGAGCCGGACTGCTGCACGGCCGGCGCCTGACCGACGGCCTGGCCTCGGCCGTGAATCTGGCCGTCGCCTCCGTCCCGGAAGGGCTGCCGTTCCTGGCCAACGCCGCCCAACTGGCCGCCGCCAGACGCCTGGCCGACCATGGCGCGCTGGTGCGCAACCCACGTACGATCGAAGCCCTCGGCCGCGCCGACGTGCTGTGCTTCGACAAGACCGGCACCCTGACCGACGGCAATCTTCAGCTCTCCGCCGTCAGCGACGGCCGGCGGTCGCTTCCCGTCGAGCGGCTGCCCGCACCGCACAAAGAGATCCTCGCCGCCGCGCTGCGTGCCACTCCGCCCGCCCGGCAGGCCGAGCCCATGGCCCATCAGACCGACCGCGCGGTGGCGGCGGGCGCCCGCAGGGCCCGGGTGTCCGTCAACCGTGGCGCGCCACGCTGGCGGCGTACCGACACCTTGCCCTTCGACCCGTGCCGCGCCTACCACGCCACGGCAGGGCGTACGTCCACAGCAGGGCGTACGCCGCACGGCCTGCTGCTGAGCGTCAAGGGCGCACCGGAGAACATTCTGGAGCGCTGCCACTTCCTGCGCACCGACGGCCGGCCGATCCCGCTCGACGGCGCGGTGCGCAAAGAACTCGAAGCCACCATCGAGGAGTTGGCGAGCGCGGGCCGTCGCGTGCTCGCCGTGGCCGAACGGACGCTGCCGCCGGACGAGGACCTCTCCGACGAGGCCGTGGACGGGCTGGTCTTCCTTGGCTTCGTCATCCTGGCCGACCAGGTACGCACCGGAGCGGCCCCGGCCACCGCCCGGCTGCGCCAGGCCGGAGTGCAGACGGTGATGCTCACCGGCGACCATCCCGCCACCGCCGACGCCATCGCGGCCCGTGTCCTCGGTGCGGAGCACCGGACCGTCTGCACCGGGCCCGAGCTGGACGAGCTCGACGACGGTCAACTCGACGCCCTGCTGCCGACGGTGGACGTCATCGCCCGGTGCGGCCCGCACCACAAGGTCCGTATCGTCCATGCCTACCAACGCCTCGGCAAGGTCGTGGCGATGACCGGTGACGGCGCCAACGACGCGCCCGCCATCCGGCTCGCCGATGTCGGCATCGCGCTCGGCCAGCGCGGCACTCCGGCCGCCACCGCCGCGGCCGACCTGGTCATCGGCGACGACCGGCTGGAGACCATCGTCACCGCTCTGACCGAGGGCCGCGCCATGTGGACCTCGGTGAGAACCGCGCTCGCCATCCTCATCGGCGGCAACCTCGGCGAAGTCGCCTTCAGCGTGCTGGCCTCGGCGCTCACCGGCGCCGCGCCGCTGAGCGCCCGCCAGATCATGCTCGTCAACCTGCTGACCGATCTCGCTCCCGCGCTCGCCATCGCCGTACGCCGGCCCGGCGAGGACACCGGGGAGCAGTTGCTCCAGGAGGGCCCTCAGCGGTCCCTGGGCACCGCGCTCACCCAGGAGATGATGCTGCGCGGTATCACCACCACCCTGGGCGCGGGCCTCGCCTGGGGCGCCGCCCGTCTCACCGGCACCAGACGCCGGGCCGGTACGATCGGGCTCGCCTCCGTCGTGGGCACCCAGCTCGCGCAGACCCTCACCAGCGGTGTGGACCGTAACGTACTCACCGCGGCGCTCGGCTCGGCGGCCGTACTGGTGGGCATCATCCAGACTCCGGGCATCAGCCACTTCTTCGGCTGCACACCGCTCGGCCCGATCGCCTGGGGCATCACCCTCGCATCGATCACCACGGCCTCGCTTCTGCATTCGGCTCTGCCTCCGCTGGCCCAACTCCTGGCGAACACCGGCTGGTTGTCCTCAACGGCCGGGAAGGAACCACAGGGCACGACAGGCCCGGCATCGCCCAGACCGTTCGAAGCCGCGCTGGCTCCGTTGGAACAGTTCCTCCGCGCCGTCCACCTCATGGAGATCCCGCAACCGGCGGAATGAGTCCGTGGCGGTGCCGAGGCTGTCCGCCGATGATCAGGAGGAGGCCGGAGATGACCAGGCTTGCTTCGACGAGGGCGATGAAGACGGGAACCGGGAGCCGGTCGACGATCTTCTTGCCGGTCCACGCACCGGCGGTGGAGGCGGGCGCGAGGGCCGGTCCGGTCAGGGCGTTGCCGGTGGTCAGGACGGCGGCGGCGCCGAAGACGGCGAGTTTGACGAGGTGCATGACGGCGGTGCTGGTGCGCGAGGTGCTGTCGCGCACCAGCACCCTCTCATTTACGCTCCGACCGTGGCGGGAGTGGTCACGGTGAGATTGCCGCCGCGGGCCAGGGCGGCGACCGCGGTCGCGCATCCCGCCCCGACCAGAGCGAGGATCATCCACGGCAGCGCGGCGAAATCGGTGTGGCGGCCGAGGTCGAGGAGCGCGCCGGTGGCCAGATTCCCGACGGTGATACCGATTCCGCAGACGGTGTTGTAGAGGCCGTAGTGGGTGGCGACCCACCGGCCGCCGGAGAGGGCGACGATGGTGTCCATCTCGAACGGATAGAGCACGGCGGTCGCCGCCGCGAGCAGACCGGCGCAGGCCACCAGCGGCACCATGGCCAGAACGGCTCCCCAACTACTGTGTGCCGGAAGGGCACTTGCGGTGAGAGCCGGCGGCAGAAAAGCCACGGCCATGAGTGTGAGTCCGGCGACGAGACAGCGATGCGGTGTCCAGGTGCGTTTGCACCAGGCGGTGATGCGCATCTGTCCGGCGAGTGCGACCAGACCGGAGACGACGAACAGCACGCTGGTCGCCGCAGTGCCGTACGTACCGTCGCCGACCAGGCGTTTCGTCTCCAGTGGCAGCGCGAGGTAGATCTGGAAGGACAGGACGTACGAGCCGGTCATGGCGGCGGCGAACAGCCAGAAGGGCCGGTTGCGCAACACTGTGCCCGCCTGCTCCCGCCATGTCGTCTCTTCTCTGCCCGCGGTCCTTTCCCGTGCGGGAAGTCGCCGTAGTTGCAGCAGAGTCAGCGCCGCGAAGAGCGCCGCTGCCACCACGCAGGTGACCGGGAAGGCCACGGCGGTCAGTGCCAGTCCGATCAGCGGACCGAGCAGAACTCCGGCCTGGTAGAAGACATTGAAGAGGGCGAACGCCTCGACGCGACGTTCACCCGCCTCGGCGGCGAGATACGCGCGGACGGCGGGATTGAACAGGGCGCCGGCCAGACCGGTGGCGGCCGAGGCCGCCAGCAGGCCCGGCAGAGTGTCGGCTACGGCGAGTGCGGCGAAACCGGCCGTACGCAGCGCGCATCCCGCGATGATCAGCGGCCGGTGGCCGAGCCGGTCGGCGAGCATTCCGCCGATGAGGAACATGCCCTGCTGGGAGAGGTTGCGCATGCCCAGGATCAGGCCGACGGCCCAGGTGCTCAGAGCCAGGGTGCCCGAGAGGTGGGCGGCCAGATAGGGCATCAGCATGTAGAAGCCGAGGTTGATGGTGAGCTGGTTCACCATCAGCAGCTGAACCGTTCCGTCGAAAGAACGGGCTTGCCTCCAGAGGGAGTTCACAGCTCGGCCCCTGCCACTGTTGTCGTGGTGGCGGACAGTGGATCGGTGACCGTGGTGCAGCGCGTCCATCGGGACACTTCCGCCTCGTCGGGCCGGGAGATCACCCCCGGGCCGGTGGGTTCTGCCGCGAGCAGAAGGCCGTTGGTCCGGCAGTAGTCGTCGTTGAAGACGGTGTCGAAGTAGCGGTGCGGTCCGTCGGGGAAGACGGCGGCGATCCGGGTTCCTTCGGGTTGTGTACGGGCCAGCCAGCCGGCGACCAGGGCGACCGCGCCCACGCTCCAGCCGCCGGTGGCGAACTGCCGGGCGGCCAGGCGTCGTGCGGACCAGACGGCCTCGGCGGGCGCGACCCAGTGGACTTCGCTGAAGGCGCGGTAGTCGACGTTGCGTGGATAGATGGAGGAGCCCAGCCCGCGCATCAGCCGGGCCCGGGCGGGCTGGCCGAAGATGGTGGATCCGACCGTGTCGACTCCGACGAGCCGTAGAGCGGGCATGCGCGTGCGCAGGGCGCGGGCGATGCCGGCGGAGTGGCCGCCGGTGCCGACCGCGCACACCAGTACGTCGATACGCTGCAACTGGTCGGCGAGTTCGCCGGCGAGTCCGGCGTACGCGGCCACGTTGTCGGGATTGTGGTACTGATCCGGGCACCACGCGCCCGGGTACGCGGCCATCAGTTCGGCGACCTTGTGGCGGCGCGCCTCCTGCCAGCCGCCATCGGGATGTGGCCGGTCGACGGTGTACAGAGTGGCTCCGTGGGCGGTGAGCATCCGCTCCACGATCGGCTCCATGCCCGGATCGGTGACCAGATGTACGGGATGCCCGTACAGCACACCGGCCAGGGCGAGGCCGAGGCCCAGAGTGCCGGAGGTCGACTCCACGATCGGGGCAGCGGGACGCAGATCTCCGCGCTCGAGGGCCCGGGCGACCATGTACAGGGCGGCGCGGTCCTTGATACCGCCGGGATTGAAGCCTTCGAGTTTCGCCCAGAATCCGTCGGGCGCGGTGGCGAACGGTTCGTCCACCCACAGCACGGGCGTATTGCCGACAGCGCCCAGCACACTGCGAGGTGAGGAGAACGGCCGTACGGGCAGAGGTAGTTCAGTCATCGTGCGGTTGGTGTCCTTCGTACGATCCAGGGCACACCGCGGCAACGCGCCTGCTGACGGAGGGACGCACCGCGGCCCCGGGAGAGGAGCGATCGAGGCCGTCAGGCTGCTCGTCGGTCGGCAGTACATCGCCGTACACCGGAGCAGCCGGGCCCGATCACGTCCTGGACACACACCCCTGACTCAGCACCTCACGCCCTCCCACGGCGGGCGGCCCGCGCCTCGGCGTACCGGTGCGCAGGGACGATTCGGTCACTGCCGGACCGTCACCGACCGCTGCGGGAAGTTCCTGAAGCGGCCGGCGTTGATCCACCTGGGCGGCGAGATGGTGTTCGACTCCCGGAGCGCAGGAAGGATCCGGATCGGCAAACCCTGACGAAGGCTCCGAGACCAAGACATCCGAGATATCCGAGACGGCTGAGACATCCGAGACGGCCGAGATGTCCGAGAGGGCCGGGCGGTCGGGACGGGAATCGAGCAGCCGGTGATGCCCGCCGCTGTCGCAGACACTGATCAACAGGGCAGCCAGAGCCGCCAGCAGCAGGGCGACCACCCAGCTGCCGTGCTCACGCAACCATCCCGCATGACTTCGCACAGTGACGCGAACGCTACCGTGCGTCGAAGGTGATACGGGTATGAGAGACCGCCGAACGGGTGAGGGAGGGACTGATGCCCCGCCGTAACGCCCGGATCCCGTACGCATCCGACACCGGTGTGCGTACGGGATCCGGCTCGCTCATGCCTCCGAGGCCAGGACCGCGGCGCGTGTACCGGCCGCCGCGCGCACACCCCGGCGGATGAGCAGCGCGAGGAAGAACGCCACGACGCAGCAGATCCCGATGAGGACGAAGACCCGCATATACGTGCCGCGGGTGCTGAAGTGCGTGCCGGACCTGCCGCCCCGGCGGTCCTCGCGTTCAGGCGCGGAGCGTCGGCGGCGCCCGGACTGGGCAGACAAGGAGCGAACATGTCACTGCAAGGGAAGGTCGCGGTCGTCACCGGCGGCGCGCGTGGAATCGGGAGGGCGATCGCGATCGTGCTCGCGGACCGTGGCGCGGCGGTGTCCGTCTGGGACCTCACCAGGGCGCTGGCGATCGAGTACGCGGACAAGGGCATCACCGTCAACCACGTCCCGCCGGGCTTCATCGACACGCCACTGGTGCGCGAAGGTCCGGTTGATGTGGAGGCGGCGGTGGCCACCATGCCGATGAAACGGGCCGGCCTGCCGGAGGACGCCGCCTACGCGGTCGCGTATCTCGCCTCCGAGGAAGCCGGCTATGTGACCGGTCAGACACTCAGTACGAACGGCGGGCGCTACCTGGCGTGAGCCCGCACCGCCGTTCCGGACACCCATCGTCCCGGACACTCC
>NZ_FMDK01001129.1 GCF_900091995.1 Streptomyces sp. MnatMP-M17 | reverse complement strand
CCCGGCCGCTGGTGGCGACCGCCCGGCCGGCCGCCGTCACCGGATCCGCGCCGTCCATGATCTGCTGCCGGTGACGGGTGATCAGGAACAGCGCGTAGTCGATCCCGACGCCCAGTCCGATCATCGTGGCCAGGGTCGGCGAGACAGTGGCGAAGGTGGACGCGGCGGCGATCAGTCCCAGACAGCTCAGCCCGACGGCGACGCCCACCAGCGCGGTGAGCAGCGGGACACCGGCGGCGATGACACTGCCGAATCCGAGGAGCAGAACGGTGACCGCCACCGCGAAGCCGATGACCTCGCTGTTCAGATCCGTCGGCAAGGGCCGGGCGAGTTCACCGAGCGGGCCGCCGTACTCGACCCGCACTCCGGCGGCGCGCAGCGGCTCGACCGCCCGGTCGATCCCGTGGAGATAGGCGGCGCCGAACGAAGCGGGAATGGCGTCGAATCCCACGGTGATGTACGCGATCCTCCCGTCGGCGGTCAGCGCGCCCGTGGGCGGTCCCGACGGCGTCGCGGGCAGCGGGCTCACCACGGAGATGACATGCGGAAGCGCCCGGAGCGAGCCGACGGCCCGGTCGATTTGGCTCCGTACGGCGGTCAGAGGCGCGCGCGTGTCGTGCAGGACGATCTGGGCGCCGATACCGCCCGTACCGGGCGCGTGCCGGGCGAGCACCCGCGCGCCGTCGTCCGACTGCGTGCCGGGCAGCGAGAAGTTGTCGGAGTAGGTGCCGCCGAAGGCTCCTTGGAGCGCGTGCAGCCCGCCGAGCGCGACCAGCCAGAGCAGCAGAACGACGATGAAGCGCCGCGCGCACCACTCCCCCAGCCGCTGAAGTCCGCGGACCTCGTGAAGAGCTGCCCGCGCTTCCGCGTCCGTGTCGCTGTGCTCGCTCTGCGACGTCATACGGTCCCCCCGAGGGTGCCGGCCTCGCCCTGGCCCGATAAATGTCGGCATTTTATGTGGTTCGTCAGGAAAAGCCGGTCTCAGTACTCCATCCGGTGTGCCCTTGGAAGCTGACCGCCCGTCATGCCGCCGGCGGACGGCCACCGGGCGGGCAGGCCCGGCAGGAACGTCCCTGCGGTGGGGCAGCCGCCACGCGCGGCGACGGCCCGGGAAAATAGGACCGCGAACCGATCGCAGCAACCGACCTGGAGGAGTGGGCAGATGCCGCACGAACGAGCGGGACAGCCGGCCCGGCCGGAGGATCTCATCGATGTCGCCCGGCTGGTGACCGCGTACTACGCGCTGCACCCGGACCCGGGCGAGCCGGGCCAGCGTGTCGCGTTCGGGACCTCCGGGCACCGCGGATCGTCCCTCGCCACCGCGTTCAACGAGGACCACATCGCCGCGACCAGCCAGGCGATCTGCGAGTACCGGGCCGGACAGGGCACCACCGGGCCGCTCTTCCTGGGCGCGGACACCCACGCACTGTCCGAACCGGCCCGTGTGACGGCGATCGAGGTGTTCGCCGCCAATGATGTGACCGTGCTCGTCGACAGTGCCGACGGCTATACGCCCACTCCGGCGGTGTCGCACGCCATCCTGGCCCACAACCGTGGACGTGCCTCGGGGCTCGCCGACGGTGTGGTGGTCACGCCGTCCCACAATCCGCCCGCCGACGGCGGTTTCAAGTACAACCCGCCGAGCGGCGGCCCGGCCGGGTCCGAGGCG
>NZ_FMDK01001201.1 GCF_900091995.1 Streptomyces sp. MnatMP-M17 | reverse complement strand
GCGTCGGCGTTCGTCGCCGCCGCGGCCGGGGTACGGGTCGTCAAGACCGGCTCGCGCGCGTACACCAGCTCGCTCGGCTCCGTCGATCTGCTGGTGCGGCTCGGCGTCCGGCTGACCTCCTCGTACGACCAGACCGCCGAGACGCTGGACCGGTTCGGCATCGCCTTCGCGGGCCCGTTCGTCTATCCCGTCCAGCTCACCCGGCTGGCCAGGACGATCGCACCGACGAGCATGAAGCCCTTCGGCCGGTTCCTCAACTCGCTCGGGCCCTTCCTCGCGGATCTGCCCGTCACCGCGCAGATCACCGGTGTCTCGGCGAGCGCGCCGCTGGCGGAGCTGCGCGCCCTCGCCACCACCGTCACCGGCCGCACCCTGTGGCTGACCACCAACGACCGCGGAGCCGATGAACTCCTCGGCTTCGCCGACAACACGATCCACACCAACGACGGCCAGGAGCTGTGCTTCCCGGCGGGCGAGCTCGTAGCGGCCGACGGCGGCTTCGAGGATCTGCTGCCGGTCACGGATCCCGCCGACGCGCCCGCCCACTTCCTCTCCGTCCTCGCCGGCACCGCCGGTGAGGTGGCCACCCGTACGGTCTGCCTCAACGCCGCGGCACTGTCCGTCGCGAGCGGCCACACCCCGGACTGGACCAAGGCCGTCGCCGTCGCGGAGGACGCCGTACGGAGCGGAGCCGCCCGCGAGCTCGCCGAGCGCATACGGGCGGCGGCGCCCGGCAGGCCCGCCGGGACCGGGACGGCGAGCCATGGCTGACTTCTTCACACGGACCGCGCCCGGCGAGGGCCCAGGGCTGGCGCTCTTCCTCAACGCCGGGGATCCGCCGCTCGATGTCCTCGCCGATCTGGTCCTCATGCTCGACGAGGAGGGCGTCGACTGTCTCGAACTGGCCGTGCCCTTCCCGGACTCGGTCACCGACGGGCCCGTGATCCGCCGCTCGGCCCGCCGCGCGCTCGATCTGGGCGTCGGACTGGACGAGGTGCTGGCCTTCATCGCCGAGGTACGGCCGAGGCTGCGCCGGCTGCGGATCGCGCTGCTCGCCGACTGGAGCCACTCGCTCAAGCACCGGGACCCGGAGCGCACGCTGCGTACGGTCGCGGACTCCGGTGCCGACGGACTGCTCGTCCACGCGCTGCCGCCACGGCTGCGCACCGCCCACTACACGGCCGCCCGTGCCGCGGGAGTGCCTGTCGTCACCACCTGCTACCAGCAGAGCCCGCCCGCGACCATGGCCGAGGCGGCGGCCGAGGCAAGCGCGTATCTCTATCTCGTCGCCCACTACGGACGCAGTGGCACCGCTCCGGCCGCCGGCCATGCCGCACTGGCCGCCACGGTCACCGCGCTCCGGGCGCACACAGCGTCCCCGATAGCCATCGGCTTCGGGGTCAGGACCAGACAGGACGTGGAGACCGTCGGAGCCTGCGGAGCCGATGCCGTAATCATCGGCTCCGCAGGAGTCGCCCGGG
>NZ_FMDK01000533.1 GCF_900091995.1 Streptomyces sp. MnatMP-M17 | reverse complement strand
GCACAGAACTGTGGAGCCCGTCGACGGGCTCCACAGTTCTGTGCGGGCTTCCGTGTTTTCTCCCGAGCGGTACGAGAGCCCGCGGTCCGCTTCCGCCGTTCTGTTGTCTGTTTGAGCGGGCGTGGAGCTCAGCGCAATTGCGTTCTGAGGACCGGTTTTCCTGGTCAGGAATTCGAACAAATTGGCCGCCGTGTGGTTTTGCTCACCCGGAGATGTGGTTTTGCTGCCCGAATCGGTAGACGATTTTGATTTGGCTTGACGAGCCGCCTCCGGGCACCGGAAGCGGCGATCCGGTGTGCGATGCGCGTAGACGCCATTCCCTGGAAGGGAGTACGCCCGGCCTTTCCCGCACATTGCCCGCTATTCCCGGGAGTGACAGCCGAATCCGGACCGACGGTAACCACCGCACCGCCGGCCCGTGCGTGGCCGCTCAGCCCTGCACGGCCTGATAGAGGCCACGGCCGGCACGGTGGGCCCGCGAGGAACCGACAAGGCGGTCGAGCGTGCTGCGTACGGCGTTGATGCTGCCGGGCGATTCGTCACGTCCCAGCGCCTGCGCCACATCGCGGGCGCGGACCGGGGTGTCGGCGGAGCCGGCCAGGACCGCGAGGATCTGCTCGGTCAGACCGCCGGCGGGCTGGTCCGCGCCGGCGGCGTCGGCTGCGGCGTCGGCTGTGGTGTCATCGGCTGTGGCGGGGACCGTCTTCTTCGCGGTGCGCCGCTTCCGCTCCTTGGGAGCCTCCGCCGGTGTCTTCCGGCTCGCACGGGCCCGAGGAACCTTGTGCTGTACGGGCGTTGACTTCGCGTCGTCCCCGGCCGCGGCCTCGGCGTCGTTCTCCGCGCCGGTCGTGTCGGCCGTGTCCTCAGCCGTCTCCTCGATCGCCGCCGTCGCGGCGGACTCCTCCGCGGGCTGCTCGACGGGCTCCTCGGCCGGGGCGCCGTGCTCCGTCCCCGACTCGGCAACGGCCTCCGGGGACACCGCCGGTTCCGGTACATGGGGAGCGGCCGACAGCGCCTGGAGCGCGGTCAGGGCGGCACGTACCGAGCCCAACCGCTCGGTCACGGCGGCCAACTCGTTCTCAAGTGTCTGCTGTTGTGCTTCCAGCCGCGGGAGTTCGCTCAGGAGGAGCGCTGTGGTCGCCTCGATGCTGCCCGGTGTGCCGGTTACGGATGTCATGGGTCGCCCTTTCGTTCCGGGTCACCACTTGACCTCGTCGGTGACCGCTGTAGAGCAGACTAGAGTGTGTTGCGTTGTGGCGGCCAACAGACGGCGCGCCGTCGTTGTCATCGTGTTACCGCCGTGTGCGGACATCCGCGCGTAACGGAACAGTGGTCCGGACGACAAACAGCGCTGCTATATACGGGTGTTGTGCGCATCGGACGGCCCATGACGACCGTCGCCGCGGCGCGTCTAGCGCTTGCGCAGCCCGTCGGCCAGGACACGCACATAGCGCTCCGCCGTCTCGTCGGGTGCGCTGCCGGCGATACGGGCCGCGTATCCGATTCCGCACAGCAGACTGCGTATGTCGGTGGCGTCGACACCGTCCCTGACCGCTCCCGCCGACCGCGCACGGCGCAGCAGGCTGTCCGTGAGCGCGTCCAGTTCGGCCTTGAGCGCGGCGGTGTCCGGCTGTTCGTCGGCGCTCGCCGCGAGGACCTCGCGTACGCCGTTGTGCTCGATCTCCAGCCGTACATGCGCGTACAGCAGCCGCTCCAGGGCCGTCCATGGATCGGGCTCGTCCACGGCGGCGCGCGCGATGTCCAGCAGTTCGTGGAACGGCTCCAGGGCCAGGGTCTCCAGCAGCGACCGGCTGCTCGCGAAGTGGCGGTAGACCGTACCGACGCCGACACCTGCCCTGCGGGCCAGTTCATTGAGCTGGAGCGGCAGTTCACCGCGCTCCAGCAGCCTCCGCGCCTCGACCAGCAGTCGCGCTCTGATCCGCAGTGAATCCGCCCTGCGCGGCGGTGGTGTCACGGTCCTGGCCACGCTCCCATTCTACCGAATCGGATCAGTCATCCCAAAGGATGTGTTATCCGCTGACCGCGTGTCCCGGTCGCGTGTCCCCGACCGATACGGGCATGGAATGCCGGGTCGGGCAGGGTGGGCCGTCCCTAGCGTGATGAGTGGAAGTGAAAGTGGAAGGGACAGGGGTCCGGGATGATCGAGGGGCTCAACGAGGCCATGGAGTACATCGAGCGGAACCTCGACCAGCGGATCGAGATGACCGAACTCGCTCGGATCGCCGTCACGTCGGAGTACCACTTCCGGCGGATGTTCTCCGCGCTGGCGGGCATCCCGCTGTCCGAGTACATCCGCCGCAGACGGCTCACCGTCGCCGGTGCGGAGGTGCTCGGCAAGGGCAGCACGCTGCTCGACATCGCGGTGCGGTACGGATACGGCTCCGCCGAATCGTTCGCCCGGGCCTTCCGTGCCCTGCACGGCGTCGGTCCCGGCGAGGCCAGACGGACCGGCGCGGTGCTGCGCTCCCAGCCCCGGATGTCCTTCCGTCTCATCGTCGAAGGGAGTAGCAGCATGCGGTATCGGATCGTGGAGAAGCCGGCTTTCCGAGTGGTCGGCAGAAAGGCACGGGTCCCGTTGGTGCACGAGGGCATGAACCCGGCGCTCGTCGCATTCATCCGGGGCATCGGCCAGGACACGCTCCGGCGGCTGGAGGAGCTGTCGGACCAGGAACCGCGCGGGATCGTCGGAGTGAGCGACAAGATCGACGACAGCCGTGCGGAGGGCACCGAACTCGACTACTACCACGGTGTGGTGACGCGGGCGCCGGCTCCCGAGGACATGGAGAGCCGTAGCGTTCCCGCCGGGACCTGGGCGGTGTTCGAGAGTTCGGGCGAGTTCCCGAAGGCGCTCCAGTATCTGTGGCGGGACATCTACACGCAGTGGTTCCCGTCCAATCCGTACCGGAGTGTGCCCGGTCCCGAGATCCTCCGCACACGGCTGTCGCAGGACGCGAAGACGGCCGACGCGGAGCTGTGGATTCCCGTGGAGCCGACCTCGCGGTAAGGGAGCGCGGGCCGGTGGCGCGGGGCGGCGCGTGGTCATACCCGTATCCGCTTCCGCGGCACCGGCCGTGCCGGGTCGGCGCGGGCCCAGCCGGCGGTCCAGTGAGCGGCTCACATGTCCAGTGAGCGGCTCACATAAGGACACAGCTCCCGGGTGGTGGCCAGAACTCACGGGTGTTGTGTCGTCAGCTGTGTGGTCAGCAGCTACCGGGACGGGCGTGGACGGTGATCTCGGCCTGGGTCACCGTATGGCTCTCGCACTCCTCGAAGTGGGCCCGCAGGGTCTCGCGCTTGGCGGCTTCCCGGGCGTCGGTCTCCAGCGGCTGGCCGGCCAGATCATGGACGGCGATGATTCGCCGGGCGATCAGGATGCGGGCCCGGATCCGGCCGGGTGTGAACTCCGTACCGTGCAAGGTGTTCGAGGCGACGGGGGAGTGCTCCAGTGCGAGATCCGACAGTCCCCGGAACGCTTCGGGGCGCGCGAGGGTCCATACGCGTCGGCGTGCCGGCATGAAGAGCACGCCGTCGCCCGGCCGCGCCACCTCCCGTACCGCGCGTGCGACCGCATCGGCGTCGTTCTGACGGCTCTGCGGAGTCCGCAGATACGTGCCCACCGGGAACAGCGCGGCCAGC
>NZ_FMDK01001222.1 GCF_900091995.1 Streptomyces sp. MnatMP-M17 | reverse complement strand
GCTAAAGCCGTATGCGCGCGCACTCGCGGCCGGACTGGTCGAGCGGCTCGTGGCCGAGGGCGGCGGCGATCTGCTGACCTCGGTCGCCGAGCCGCTGCCCGTCGCCGTCATAGCCGAGATGCTCGGTGTCCCCGCGACGGACCGCCCGCTGCTGCGGCCCTGGTCGGCGGCGATCTGCGCGATGTACGAGCTGAACCCGCCGGAGGAGACGGCCCGCCGCGCGGTCACCGCCTCGCTGGAGTTCTCCGCGTATCTGCGCGAGCTGATCGCCGTACGGCGCGAGAAGCCCGGCGAGGATCTGATCTCGGGACTCATCGTCGCCCATGACGAAGGCGAGAAGCTGACCGAGGCCGAGATGGTCGCCACCTGCGCGCTGCTGCTGAACGCAGGACACGAGGCGACGGTCAACGCCACCGTCAACGGCTGGCACGCGCTCTTCCGGAATCCCGCGCAGCTCGCCGCCCTGCGCGGGGACCGGACCCTGCTGCCCACCGCCGTCGAGGAGCTGATGCGCTACGACACGCCGCTCCAGCTCTTCGAACGCTGGGTGCTCGACCCGGTGGAGATCGGCGGCACCACCATCCCGCGCGGCGCCGAAGTCGCCCTCCTCTTCGGCTCCGCCAACCACGATCCGGCGGCCTTCACCGTCCCGGACAGGCTGGACCTGTCCCGCCACGACAATCCTCATATCTCCTTCAGCGCGGGCATCCACTACTGCATCGGCGCGCCGCTGGCCCGTATCGAACTGGCCGCGTCCATGGCCGCGCTGCTCGATCTGGCGCCCGGACTGAGCCCGGCGGGCGAGCCCGAGCGCAAGCCCAACTTCGTCATCCGAGGGCTGGCGGCACTGCCGGTCACGGTGTGAGCCCCGTACGGTCCAACACGACGCGCGGTCAGCCGTCCCACGAGGCTGCAATGGACGCGTGACCGCGCCTCCGGACGACTGCCTCGCGCGCAATGAGTGGATCTGCGGCGCCTATCTGACCAGCCGTCGCCAGATCCTCTGGAACGCGGTGCTCGAACATCTCGAACTGACCTTTTTCGCCGTGCTCCTGGGCCTGCTGATCGCCGTTCCGCTCGCCCTGGCGGCCCGCCGCTGGAGCTGGCTCGGCGGGGCCGGG
>NZ_FMDK01000113.1 GCF_900091995.1 Streptomyces sp. MnatMP-M17 | reverse complement strand
CCGGGAACAGCGGCTGTACAGGTTCCGAGCGGCTGCCGCTCCAGGGACCGCCCGCCCATGGAGTGGCCAGCAGCTTCTCCGTACCTCGCCGGTGGGCGTCGAGCCGTTCGTCCAGGCCCGCGAGGAGTCGTTCCGTACGTCCGAGCCGTACGCGGCCGGGCCTGAGGCGGTAGTCGTGCAGATCGACCCTGATCCAGGGATGAAGGGCCGCGAGACCGGCGCCGCCGTCGATCGCCCGCGTCAGCTCGCCGGGCCGCAGCGGCATCCGGATCTCCGCGCGCTCCTCCTGGCCGAGCAGTCTCAGTGCCGCGCGCGCCGCCCGTACCAGCCGCAGTCCGCGGACTCCGGTCTCGGCGTACGGACGCAGCGCGTAGGCGAGTTCAGAGGTGAGACGCGACGGCTCCAGCAGCGCGTCCCGGGCCGCGGCCATTTCCGAACGCAACGCCGGATCCGCCACCGTCAGAAACCCACCGGTCTTCGCGCCTACATGTTTGGAGAGGCTGAACACGGACGCGTCGCCGAAGCTCCCGACCGGACGTCCTGCCACCTCGCTGCCCAGCGCGTGCGCCGCGTCCTCGATCAGCGGAATGCCCAACGCGTCGCACCGGGCGCGCAGTTCGGGTGCCGGATCGGGATTCCCGTACAGATTGGTGGTCAGTACGGCGGACAGCCCGCGCCAGTACGCGTCGGGCACGGCCGCCAGGTCGAGAGATCCGTCCCGCGCGTTCAACGGCGCCTGTACGGGACGGAGTCCGGCCGCGAGCACCACAAAGAAGATCACGTCATCGTTGACCGGCGACATAAGGACGCGTCCACCAGGCGGGCACCAGTGGCGCAGCGCCACATACAGCCCCAGACGGCATGAGGGCATGTACACACATTCCCTGCCCAGCCGTTGGCGCATCAGCGCCTCCAGCGTCGCGTACGCCGAAGACGCGCCGTCGTCCGCCGAGCGACTTGAGCGTCTCGTGCGCGCCGGAAGCACCGAGTGCTCCGGCGGGCAGCCCTCCCCAAGAGCCATTCCGTTCCCCCCTGCCCCCGGCTCAATGTGTCCCATACCGGACGAGCCGTCAATAACGCCGAAGGGCCCGCCCAGTGTGCGGGCGGGCCCTTCCGGCGACGGTGCCGCGACGGCCGTGGCCGCCGCCGGGCGCTACTCGTCCAGCGTCAGGCCCTTTCTGAGCCTGGTGAGCGTGCGCGAGAGCAGCCGGGACACATGCATCTGGGAGATGCCGAGCTCCTCGCCGATCTCCGACTGCGTCATATTGGCGACGAAGCGCAAGGAGAGGATTTTACGGTCCCGTTGCGGAAGGCATGCGATCAGCGGCTTGAGCGACTCGACGTACTCGATGCCTTCGAGCTCATGGTCCTCGTAGCCGATCCGGTCCGCGAGGGAGCCCTCGGTGTCGTTCTCCTCGGGCTGCGCGTCCAGCGAACTCGCGGTGTAGGCGTTGCTCGCCGTCATGCCCTCGACAACCTCGTCCTCGGAGATGCCGAGGCGCTGGGCGAGTTCACCGACGGTGGGCGCGCGGTCGAGCCGCTGCGCCAGTTCGTCGCCCGCTCTGGCGAGGTCGAGGCGGAGTTCCTGGAGTCTTCGCGGGACGCGTACCGACCACGACGTGTCGCGGAAGAAACGCTTGATCTCGCCGACGACGGTCGGCATCGCGAAGGTCGGGAACTCGACACCACGGCTCAGCTCGAACCGGTCGATGGCCTTGATCAGGCCGATCGTGCCGACCTGGATGATGTCCTCCATCGGTTCGCTGCGGGTGCGGAACCGGCCGGCGGCGAACTTCACCAGGGCGAGATTCAGTTCGACCAGGGTGTTGCGGACGTATGCGTGCTCGTGCGTGCCCTCTTCGAGGGACTCCAGCCGGGCGAAGAGCGTCTTCGACAGGGCCCGTGCGTCCACGGCGCCGACTTCGGCGAAGGGCGGAATCTCGGGCAGATCGGTCAGACCTGCCGGTTCTGTCGGACCTGCCGGTCTTGCCGGGTCGGCCCGTTCTGACGGACCTGCCGGATCTGCGCGGTCCGTCAGGCTCTCCGGGACTTCGGGAGCGGTGACCTGATGGGCGGGGGGCGGGGGTGACATGGTCTCCTCCATCGTTCTCGGCATATGGCTGCCGATGCCAGTACGTGTTCGCAGCGGTGTGCGGCGCCTCCGAAGCCGGCCGTGTCGGATGTGTCTCTTCCAGCCCTACCGGTTCACCCTGGATCGTTGCAAGTGTAAATTGTGCTATTTGCCCGCAATGCTGGGGACTTGGAGTACCGGGCTCCGTGTGAAAGGCGTAATGTTCAACGGCGATGGCATCTGACACACGGCATCTGACAACGGCGAAGAGGACGGGCATGGACCGCCAGACGGTCGGCAGCGTGAACCGGGGCCGGCTTCGGGTCGGGGTTCGGACCGAGGGCCGGAGCGAGATAGTGACCGTGGCCGGTGAGCTGGATCACCACACGGCCGAGCTGTTGCGGGCGCCTCTCGACGACGCGCTCGAACAGGGCCGGGCACGCCTGGTGATCGACTGTTCGCGGCTTGAGTTCTGTGATTCCACCGGGCTCAATGTGCTGCTCGGCGCCCGCCTCAAGGCGGAGGCCGCTGGGGGAGGAGTCCATCTGGTCGGCATGCTGCCCGTCGTGGCGCGCGTTTTCGAGATCACCGGCGCGGACGCGGTGTTCACCGTCCATGACTCGATGGAAGACGCCCTGACCGACTGACTGAACCGGCTGAACCGGCCGAATGGGCTGAGTTGACCGGGTCGGCTGAGGCGGCTGAGCCCCAGGTGGCTTCCTCCGACTCGCGTTCCGACTGGCGTTGCGACTCGCGCGCCTTTCCGAGAAGTGGGTGTTGTCACGATTCGGAGGGGCAGAAGACCCCGGGCGGGCCGCACAGGATCCTGCACGCTCTGTATTGATGAACTCGCGAATTGGTGAATCGGTGAGGTGAAGCGCTGATGAGCACCACCCGGCAGCCTCGGCCGGGCGACCTCGGCCCCGAGCCGGACGCCGCGGAAGCGCCTCCCACGCCTTCCGCGCCGTCCGACGAACGGGTACGGACGCTCGCGCTCTCCGGCGCCAGCGGTGTTGTCCCGCTGTCGCGCGACTTCACCCGCCAGGCGCTCCACGACTGGGGATGGCTTCCCGCGTCGGCCGCGGACCGGCGGGCGGCGGCGGAGGATGTGCTGCTCGTCGTCTCCGAGCTGGTCACCAACGCCTGTCTGCACGCGGAGGGACCCGAGCGGCTACGGGTCACCTGCACCGCCAAAGTGCTGCGACTGGAGGTCACGGACCGCGGTACGGGACAGCCGGCGCCGCGCACTCCGCACCGCGCGGGACGGCCCGGCGGGCACGGCATGTTCATCGTCCAGCGGCTCTGTCTCGACTGGGGCGTGATCAGAACGCCGGGCACCGCGGGCAAGACGGTCTGGGCGGAGCTGGCCGCGCCGCCGATGTAACGCGCGTAAACGTACGTAAACGCGCGTTGGCGTACGTAAACAACACACATACGCCGGTAACAACACGCATACGCCGGTCCGCTGTGCCCTCAGTGGATGTCGCCCATCAGCGCCCGTACCTTCCTGCGGTACATGAAGACCGCGCCGCCCGCCGCGACGGCGAGCACCGCCTCCAGGCCCACCACTCCCGCGCGGCTCAGATCGACTCCGGCGATGGAGAGCATCCCGGTGACCGAGTCGCCCGCGGTGACCGCCAGGAACCAGACGCCCATCATCTGGCTCGCGTACTTCACCGGCGCCATCTTCGTCGTCACCGAAAGACCCACCGGCGAAACGCACAGCTCGCCGACCGTCTGGATCAGATAGATGCCCACCAGCCACATCGGGCTGACCAGGGTGCCGTCGCCCGACATCGCCAGCGGGGCCAGGAAGAAGAGGAACGAGACGCCGACGAAGAACAGCCCGGCGGCGAACTTCGCGACCGTACTGGGCTCCTGGCCTCTGCGGTTCAGCCAGAGCCAGCACCACGCGGCGACCGGCGCCAGCGCCATGATGAACACCGGATTGAGCGACTGGTACCAGGAGGTCGGGAACGTCAGCCCGAAGAACTGGTCGGCGGCCTTGGCCGTACCGAACGCCTGGACCGTGGAGCCGCCCTGGTCGTAGATCATCCAGAAGACGGCGGCGGCGACGAAGAACCAGATGTAGCCGGACATCCTGGTCTGCTCGGCCGAGGTCAGCTCCTTGTCGCGCTTGATCCGGATCAGCACTCCGGCCGGGATGACGACTCCGGCGAGCGTCAGCGGGACCATCGCCCAGTTCATGGTGGCGTGACCGCTGAGGCCGACCACGCCGTAGAACACCGCGGCGACCAGCAGCCAGACCATGCCCTTGCGCAGCCAGGTCGCGCGCTCCTCGCGGGAGAGCGGAGTCGGGACCACGCTGCTGCGCGGGCTGAGATGCCTCGTACCGAGCAGGAACACGAGCAGGCCGATGCCCATGCCGACGGCGGCGAGGGCGAAGCCGAGATGCCAGTCGTACTTCTCGCCCACGGTGCCGATGACCAGCGGCGCGAAGAAGGCGCCCATGTTGATGCCCATGTAGAAGACGGTGAAGCCGCCGTCGCGACGCGGGTCGTCGGTGCCCTCGTAGAGGTGGCCGACCATCGTGGAGATGTTCGCCTTCAGCAGCCCCGAGCCCAGCGCCACCAGCGCCAGCCCGGCGAAGAAGGTCTTCGATCCCGGCAGGGCCAGTACGAGATGGCCCGTCATGATCGTGCAGGCCGCGATCGTGACGGTCTTACGCGGGCCCCAGGCGCGGTCGCCCAGCCAGCCGCCCGGCAGCGCCAGCAGATAGACCATCGACAGATAGATGGAGTAGACGGCCGTGGTCGTGGCCAGATCCATCCCGAGCCCGCCGGACTGAAGCCCTTTCGACACGTCGGGGCCGCCGGAGAGCAGATAGATGGTCAGCAGGGCCTTCATACCGTAGAAGCTGAAGCGCTCCCACATCTCGGTCATGAAAAGTGTGGCCAGTCCGCGAGGGTGGCCGAAGAAGGTCTGCTCCGGGCCCGCGGGCAGGCTGGGCGAGTCCTTCGTCAGGCTGGACGCCATGGATCGTTCCTTCCGGCACCGCACCGGCGATGGGTCCAGCCACCATACGGCAGGACAGAGTGGTATATGAAGGGACTTGGGATAATGAATCCTAGGTGGTGATGGAATGGAACACTTATATTCGAAGGTGGATCATCGGATCGAACCCTGGACCCGCAGGCGTCGCGGAGTGCGGCCCGAGTGCTGCCCACCAGGCGGCCCGAGCGCCGCCCGCTGCGGTCTACCATCACCACATGACCCGTGTACTGCTCGCCGAGGACGACGCTTCCATCTCGGAGCCGCTGGCCCGCGCCCTGCGCCGGGAGGGTTACGAGGTCGAGGTCCGCGAAGACGGTCCGACCGCGCTGGACGCCGGACTCCAGGGCGGTGTGGATCTGGTCGTGCTCGATCTGGGCCTGCCCGGCATGGACGGCCTCGAAGTCGCCCGCAGACTGCGCGCCGAGGGCCACGCCGTACCGATCCTGGTACTGACCGCCCGCGCCGACGAGGTGGACACCGTCGTCGGACTGGACGCCGGTGCCGACGACTATGTGACCAAGCCGTTCCGGCTCGCCGAGCTGCTCGCCCGGGTACGGGCGCTGCTGCGGCGCGGCGCCGCCGATCCGGCTCCGGCCCCGGCCACCCATGGCGTACGGATCGACGTCGAGTCGCATCGCGCCTGGATGGGCGACGAGGAACTCCAGCTCACCGCCAAGGAGTTCGACCTGCTGCGGGTCCTCGTCCGGGACGCGGGCCGGGTCGTCACCCGTGACCAGCTGATGCGCGAGGTCTGGGACACCACCTGGTGGTCCTCCACCAAGACGCTCGACATGCATATCTCCTGGCTGCGCAAGAAGCTCGGCGACGACGCGGCGAACCCGCGCTACATCGCCACGGTGCGGGGCGTCGGCTTCCGCTTCGAGAAGAGCTGAAGCAGAGATCCGAGAGGCTCCGAAGTAGATTCGAGAGGCTCCGAAGTAGATTCGAGTAGCGCCGAAGCAGAGCTGAAGCAGAACTGCGGTAGAGCCGACGCCTCGGGCCGTCGAACGCGTCACCTTGCCCGGAGGGCAGCACCATGCGCCGTCGTCTGATCAATTCCACGCTCGCCGTGGTACTCGTCGTCATCGCCGTGTTCGGTGTCTCGCTCGTCATCGTGGAAACGCGCACGATCAGCAACAGCGCCCAGGAGAGCGTCGAGACCGAGGCGGTGCGCCTGGTGAGCATCGTCGACAGCCGGCTTCTCGGCGGTGACAACATCTCGGCCAAGGTCCTCTCCGAGCAGATCGACCGGACGCGCTACGCCAGGATCGAGATTCCCGGACGCGCGCCCGTCGAGATCGGCACCCGTCCCACCGGCAGCGTCATCCGCGGCCACGCCGACGGCGAGGAGGGCGAGACCGTCACGGTCGAGGAGGCCCGCTCCTCCATCAACCGGGAGGTCGGCAGAACGCTGCTGATCATCGGCGCGGTGGCCCTGCTCGCCGTGATCGCCGCCGTCCTGCTGGCCGTACGGCAGGCGAACAAGCTGGCCTCGCCGCTCACCGATCTCGCGGAGACCGCGGAGCGCCTCGGCTCGGGCGATCCGCGCCCACGGCACAAGCGGTACGGAGTGCCCGAGCTGGACCGGGTCGCCGATGTCCTCGACTCCAGCGCCGAACGCATCGCGCGGATGCTCACCGCCGAGCGGCGGCTCGCCGCGGACGCCTCGCACCAGCTCCGTACGCCGCTCACCGCGCTGTCCATGCGGCTGGAGGAGATCTCCGCCACCGATGACCTGGACACCGTGAAGGAGGAGGCGATGGTCGCGCTGACGCAGGTGGAGCGGCTGACGGACGTGGTGGAGCGGCTGCTCACCAATGCCCGCGATCCGCGTACCGGCTCGGCCGTCGCCTTCGACCTCGACGAGGTCGTCAAGCAGCAGATCGAGGAGTGGCGCCCGGCCTACCGCAGCGCCGGACGCGCCATCGTCTGCTCGGGCCGGCAGGGCATGCGGGCCGTCGGCACTCCGGGCGCGGTCGCCCAGGTGCTCGCCGCGCTGATCGAGAACTCACTGATGCACGGTGGCGGTACGGTCGCGCTGCGTACCCGGGTCACCGGCAACCAGAGTGTGATCGAGGTGACGGATGAGGGCCCGGGCGTACCGGCGGATCTCGGCGCGCGGATCTTCGAGCGGAGCATCAGCGGACGCAACTCCACCGGGATCGGGCTGGCCGTGGCGCGCGATCTGGCGGAGGCGGACGGCGGTCGGCTGGAGCTGCTCCAGCAGCAGCCGCCGGTCTTCGCGCTCTTTCTGAGCCGTGAGGCCGGTACGCGCAAGGCGCAGAAGGATGATCAGGACCGTCCGGTCCGCTGACGCGCACGCGCGAGAGCCCGGTCCGTCGCGGACGACGCGACCGCGGGACCGCTCGGGCCGGGGCCCGGCAGCGTTCTGAACACCCAGGTGCGGTACGACCAGAAACGGAAGAGCGTGGCGACGCCGATGCCCAGGAACTTGAACACATTGCTCTGGAGCGGGCTGTCCCAGTCGAAGCCATAGGTCGCGGTGTAGAGCACACCGTTCTCGATCACCAGGCCGACCGCGCTGAACAGCAGAAAGAGCGAAAGCTCCTTGGTACGGCGGTTCTTGTCGCGGTCACGATAGGTGAAGTAGCGGAAGCCCACATAGTTGAAGGCGATCGCCACGACGGTGGCCAGGACGCTGGCGCGGACCACGGGCAGCGGAGTGGTGTGCCGTACGAGATTGAAGACCAGGAGATTGACCAGCAGGCCCGCGCCGCCCACCGCGCCGAACTTGGCCACCTCGCGTACGAGCCGGTCCAGTCGCACGCGGAGTGCGCCCCGTTCGCTCATATGCCTGTTCAGCCCCGTCCGGTCGACGTCAGTTCCGACCATGCTAACCAGGGCCTCTCACGGCCGCCTGGGCGACCGTATGTGATAGAAAACCACAACTCCAGGTAGCCGAATGTGGCGGTGTGTGATGGCTGACTGGCGGGCGGGTGACGCGCCGGACGACGGCCGCCGCACGCGGACGGGCCCCGGCGGGCGGCGGATACCCTGGGAGCGTGACGTTCCCGGTAGTCGGCATGGTCGGCGGCGGTCAGCTCGCCCGTATGACCCACGAGGCGGGTATCCCCCTCGGCCTCAGATTCAAGCTCCTCAGTGACACTCCGCAGGACTCGGCGGCCCAGGTGGTGAGCGAAGTCGTGATCGGCGACTATCGCGATCTGGACACGCTGCGTGACTTCGCGCGTGGCTGCGATGTGATCACTTTCGATCACGAGCATGTCCCGATCGAGCATCTCCGTGCCCTGGAGGCGGACGGTATCCCTGTCAGGCCGGGCCCGGACGCTCTGGAGCATGCCCAGGACAAGGGCGTGATGCGCGCCCGTCTCACCGAGCTGGGCGCTCCCTGCCCGCGCCACCGCATCGTGGCCGGTCCGGCGGATGTCACGGCCTTCGCGGCCGAGGTGGGCGGCTTTCCCGTCGTTCTGAAGACGGTGCGCGGCGGCTACGACGGCAAGGGCGTCTGGCTCGTACGGTCCGAGGAGGACGCCGAGCAGCCGTTCCGGGCCGGTGTTCCGGTGCTCGCAGAGGAGAAGGTCGACTTCGTACGGGAGCTGGCCGCGAATATCGTGCGCTCGCCGCACGGCCAGGCCGTGGCCTATCCGGTGGTCGAGTCGCGGCAGGTCGACGGAGTCTGTGACACGGTCATCGCGCCGGCGCCCGGTCTGCCGGACGAACTGGCGGGCGAGGCCCAGCGGCTCGCCCTGCGGCTCGCCGCCGAGCTGGGAGTCGTCGGCCATCTCGCGGTGGAGCTCTTCGAGGTCCGCGACGTGGACGGGACGCCCGGCATCCTCGTCAATGAACTGGCGATGCGTCCGCACAACTCCGGGCACTGGACCCAGGACGGCGCGATCACCTCGCAGTTCGCCAACCATGTGCGGGCCGTGCTGGATCTGCCGCTCGGCGATCCGCGTCCACGCGCGCCCTGGACGGTCATGTGCAATGTCCTCGGCGGCGACTATCCCGATATGTATGCCGCCTATCTGCACTGTATGGCCCGGGACCCGCAGTTGAAGATCCATATGTATGGCAAGGACGTGAAGCCCGGCCGCAAGGTGGGGCATGTCAACACCTACGGCGACGACTTGGACGACGTGCTGGAGCGCGCCCGCCATGCCGCCGGCTATCTCCGAGGAACGATCACCGAATGACCTCTTCTCACGCCGGACCACTGGTCGGCGTCGTCATGGGCTCGGACTCCGACTGGCCCGTCATGGAGGCCGCTGCGAAGGCCCTCCACGAGTTCGAGATCCCGTACGAAGTCGATGTCCTCTCCGCCCACCGGATGCCGCGCGAGATGATCGCGTACGGCGAGGAGGCGGCCGGACGCGGGCTGAAGGCGATCATCGCGGGCGCGGGCGGCGCGGCGCATCTGCCGGGCATGCTCGCCTCGGTGACCACGCTGCCGGTGATCGGCGTGCCCGTACCGCTGAAGTATCTGGACGGCATGGACTCGCTGCTCTCCATCGTCCAGATGCCGGCCGGCGTCCCGGTCGCCACGGTCTCGGTGGGCGGCGCCCGTAACGCCGGGCTGCTGGCCGCCCGTATCCTCGCGGCGTACGACCCGGAACTGTGCACGCGGATGCGGGAGTTCCAGCAGGAGCTGAACGAACAGGCGACGGAGAAGGGCAAGCGGCTGCGCGCGAAGGCCGAGGGCGCGGAACACTTCGGGTTCGGACGGTGAGCGCCGTGAGCGTGCCGGGCTCTCAGGACGCGGCCGAATCCGGCGCCGCCGCGAAGTCTTCCGAGGCCGCGGGCTCTCCCGCCGCCGCCGAGTTCCTTGCCCAGGCGATCGGACTGCTCTCCGAATTCCCTGTGGTGGACGGTCACAACGATCTGCCGTGGGCGCTGCGGGAGCAGGTCCGCTACGACCTGGACCGGCTCGACATCGCCGACGACATGTCGGCGCGGCTGCACACGGACATTCCCCGGCTGCGGCGCGGCGGTGTCGGCGGACAGTTCTGGTCCGTGTACGTACGGTCCGACATGGCCGGTGACGACGCGGTCAGCGCGACGCTCGAACAGATCGATGTGGTCGGCCAGTTGCTCGTCCGTCATCCGCGCGATCTGGTCCGCGCGCTGACGGCGGACGACATGGAGAGCGCGCGCCGCGACGGCAGGATCGCTTCGCTCATGGGTGCCGAGGGCGGCCACTCCATCAACAACTCCCTCGCGACCTTGCGCGCCCTCCATACTCTTGGTGTCCGCTATATGACGCTCACCCATAACGACAACAACGCGTGGGCGGATTCGGCGACCGATGTCCCGGGCGTGGGCGGGCTCTCCGCCTTCGGCCGTGAGGTGGTCCGCGAGATGAACCGGACCGGCATGCTGGTCGACCTCTCGCATGTGGCCGCCACGACCATGCGGGACGCGCTGGCGGTGAGCGAGGCGCCGGTGATCTTCTCGCACTCGTCGGCGCGGGCGATTTGCGACCATCCGCGCAATGTCCCGGACGATGTGCTGGAGCTGCTGCCGGCGAACGGCGGCGTCGCGATGGCCACGTTCGTACCGAAGTTCATCCTTCCCGCGGCGGTGGCCTGGACCTCGGCGGCGGACGAGAACATGCGGGCGCACGGTCTGCATCCGCTCGACACCACGCCCGGCGCCATGAAGATCCATGAGGCCTTCGAGGCGGAGCATCCGCGTCCGGTCGCCACGGCGGCCACGGTCGCGGACCATCTCGACCATATGCGTGAGACCGCCGGTGTCGACCACATCGGGATCGGCGGCGACTTCGACGGTACGGCCTTCACTCCGCAGGGCCTGGACGATGTCTCGGGCTATCCGAATCTGATCGCGGAACTCCTCTCCCGTAAGTGGTCGACGGCGGACCTCGCCAAGCTGACCTGGCAGAACTCGGTCCGCGCACTGCGTGCGGCGGAGGACGTGGCGCGCGCCGCCCAGGCGGTACGGGGCCCGTCGCGGGCGACGCTGGAGGACCTGGACGGCTCTTCTTTCTGAGGGCTCGGTTCGCCTCCGGGGCGCTTGCCGTGTCCATCAGCGGCCTCCTGCCGCGGGCACTGCCGACGGTCGACCGTGCTCGGGTCCCTCGTTCCTCGGGACCCTCCGCCCATGCGGCGGAGCCGCATGTCGAGCACAGCCTCTCTTTCGGCACCGACGCGCCCCTTCGGCTCACTCGCCAGGCGGTCGGGGCGGGCCCGTCGGCGTCCCGCACCGGCGTCAGCAGGCGCAGAGGCAGAACGGGTGCCCTGCGGGATCGGCGTAGACGCGCCACGAGCGTGTGGGGTCCGCCGCGTCCAGCGCGGTCGCGCCGAGCGCCAGCACGTCCTTTTCCGCCGCGTCCAGATCCTCGACGGTCAGATCCAGATGGAACTGCTGCGAGCCCTCCGGCGCGGGCCAGGACGGAGGTACGAAGCCGGGCGCGATCTGGAACGCGAGCGGCGTCCCGGTCGCGCCGGTCAGCTCCACCCAGCCGTCGCCGTCGTCCTCGATCTCACCGCCCAGCACCTGCGCGTAGAAACCGGCGAGCGCGACGGGATCGGGGCAGTCCAGGACGACGGTGCCGAGCGTGGCGATGGCCATGGCGTTCTCCTTCTGCGTTGCTGCGTGTTACCGCTAGGGCGACGCAACCGGTAACGGTTGTGGTGACTGCATGCTCCCGCACAGGAGGTAACGTCGC
Organism: Streptomyces sp. MnatMP-M17; assembly: GCF_900091995.1. Lineage (GTDB taxonomy): Bacteria > Actinomycetota > Actinomycetes > Streptomycetales > Streptomycetaceae > Streptomyces. Next base: position 261 of record NZ_FMDK01000113.1, on the reverse strand, counting down.
AACCATGAGTGACAAGCCGCCCGCACCGGGAGGGCTCGCCCTGATCGAGGCCCTGGTGAACACGCTGGACATCGAAACGGGCGCCGACTCCCTCGACATGCCGGAAGGCCGCGCGGCCTTCGGCCTCACCGAACGGGACGCGGTCGCGGCCCGCGAACTCCGCGAGGCCCTGCGTACGGTCTGCCTCGCCCACGCGGGCCACCGCCCGCGGGGCCGCTCGACGGCCGACCTGGACCGTCTGCTGGCCGCCGCGCCGCTCCG
>NZ_FMDK01000096.1 GCF_900091995.1 Streptomyces sp. MnatMP-M17 | reverse complement strand
CGGACGGCGGCGCGAGCTGGCGGCCGGTGCCCTTCACGACCGTACGGGCCGGGCAGGAGCCGCTGGCCCACCCCACCGGCTCCGCCACGGGCTGGTCGGGCCGCGTCTGGCACCGACTGAGCGCCGATCTCGCGGCCTGGCGCGGGACGGAGGTGAGGCTGCGCTGGCGGTACACGACGGACCGGCTGTATGTCGGACGAGGCGCGTATGTGGACGGACTGCGGGTCGAGGACGGCGGCCGTACGGTCTTCGATGACACACGGCGGGAGGACGCGGCCCGTATCGATGCGGTCGGCTGGGTGGCATCCGAGGACTAGGGCCTTCCGTGCTCACCGGCCCAGGGCCGCCATCGCCGCGTTGTGGCCGGGCACTCCGCTCACGCCGCCGCCTCGGACGGCGCCCGCGCCGCACAGCAGTACATTCGCGTGCGCCGTCTCCACGCCCCAGCGCCCGGTCTCCTCGGTGGCGTACGGGAAGGCCAGATCCCGGTGGAAGATATGGCCGCCCGGCAGCCGCAGTTCACGTTCGAGGTCGAGCGGAGTCTTCGCCTCGATGCAGGGACGCCCGTTCTCGTCCACCGCGAGACAGTCGGCGATCGGCTCCGCGAGCCGTTGGTCGAGCTGGGCCAGCGTGGCGGCGAGCAGCTCCGTGCGTACGGCGTCGTTGTCCGCAGTGAACAGCCGTGCGGGAGTGTGCAGTCCGAACAGGGTGAGTGTCTGACAGCCCTCGGCGGCGAGTCCGGGACCGAGGATCGACGGGTCGGTGAGGGAGTGACAGTAGATCTCGGACGGCGGCGCGCTCGGCAGCCGGCCGCCCGCCGCCTCCTGGTACGCCGTGGCCAACTGCTCGTATCCCTCGGCGATATGGAAGGTACCGGCGAAGGCCTCACGCGGATCGACGGACCGGTCGCGCAGCCTCGGCAGCCGGCGCAGCAGCATATTGACCTTGAGCTGGGCGCCTTCGGCGGCGGCGGGCGGTTCCTCGCCGAGAAGAGCGGCAAGGGCCTGAGGCGATGCGTTCACCAGGACCTGACGGGCCGTCACCGTACCGTCGCTCTCGCCGGTACGGAAAGAGACCTCGGCGGCGGTCCCGTCGGTGACGATCCCGGTCGCCTCGTGCCCGGTGACGATCTCGGCTCCGGCCGACCGCGCGGCGTCCGCCAGGGCGTCGGTGAACGCGCCCATCCCGCCCACCGGTACGTCCCAGTCGCCGGTGCCGCCGCCGATCACGTGGTAGAGAAAGCAGCGGTTCTGGACGAGTGACGGGTCGTGGGCATCGGCGAAGGTGCCGATCAGGGCGTCGGTGAGCACCACTCCCCGGACCAGATCGTGGTGGAACCGCTCCTCGACGGCGGCACCGATCGGCTCCTCGAAGAGCGTCCGCCAGGCGGTCGCGTCATCGACGCGCGCACGCAGTTCCTCGCGGGTGGGCAGCGGCTCGGTGAGAGTCGGGAAGATCCGCTCGGCGACCCGTCCTGTCATCCCGTAGAACTCCCGCCAGGCCGCGTATTCCCTCTCGCCACCGGTCAGCGCGGCGAAGGAGGCACGGGTGCGTCCCTCACCGACCAGCAGTCCGCCCTCGCCCAGCGGCGTGTACGAGGAGACCGTCCGCTTGCGCACGGTGAAGCGCAGGCCCAGCTCCCGCACGATCTTCTCCGGCAGCAGGGAGACCAGATACGAGTAGCGGGAGAGCCGGGCGTCCACACCGGCGAAGGGACGGCTGGAGACGGCCGCGCCTCCGGTGGTGCCGAGCCGCTCCAGTACGAGGACGGAGCGCCCGGCGCGGGCGAGATAGGCGGCGGCGACCAGACCGTTGTGGCCGCCGCCGACGATGACGGCGTCGTACGAGACATGTGCGGGCATGGCTCTTGGTAACACGCGGATGATCTCGGGGCCAGAGGTACCGGAGGTGCCGGTACGGGCTCGGCAAGGCCGGCAGGCGCGCGGACGGCCTCAGGTCCCGTACGCGTCGGAAGGTCCCGTACCTGTCAGGAGGTCCCGTACGTGCCGGGCGGAGCGCCGCCGTCCGCTCAGCGGTTCCGGCCGCCGTGGCCCTGACGCAGCGCCGCCACCTGTCGGTACAGTTCCACCGCCTCCGCTCCTCTGCCGAGCTGTTCCAGACAGTGCGCCTCGTCGTTGCGGCTGGCCAGGGCGTCCGGATGGGCGGGGCCCAGCACCCGGTCACGGGTCTCGGCGACCTGGCGGTAGACGGCCAGGGCCTCGCCCCAGCGGCCCAGCCAGCCCAGACCGACGGCGATCTCCCGGCGGCTGACGAGTGTGTCGGGATGGTCGGGCCCGAGGACCCGTTCGCGGAGCGCGCAGACATCACGGGACTCCGCGAGCGCCTCCGCCCAGCGGGCGAGCCTGCCGAGATTGACGCCGAGGCCGTGCCGTGCCCGGAGCGTCTCCGGATGCTGCGGGCCATGGACCCGGGTACGGTCCGCGACCAGCGCGCGGTACAGCTCCAGCGCCTCCGCGCTGCGGCCGAGCCGTCCCAGGCTGATACCGACCTCGTAGCGGGCGGCGAGGCTGTCGGGATGGTCGGGCCCGAGCGCGTGGGCACGGGCCGCCGCGACCTCGTGGTACGCGCTCAGCGCCTCGGGCCAGCGGCCCAGCAGCCCGAGCGTGTAGGCCACTTCGTACTGGGTGACCAGAGTGTCGGGATGGTGGGCGCCGAGCACCCGGGAGCGGGCGGCGGCGACCTCGCGGGCCAGCCGGCAGGCATCCTCCAGCCGGCCGAGCCGGCTGAGGTTGTACGCCAGGTTGTGGCGGCAGCGCAGGGTGTCCGGATGGTCGGGGCCCATGGTGCGCTCACGGGAGGCGAGGACCGCCGCGAACACCTGGTGGGCCTCGAAGTGCCGGCCGAGCTGTCCCAGGACGTACGCCATCTCCTGGCGGGCGGTGAGCGTGTCCGGATGGTCGGGGCCGAGCGCGCGCTCGCGGCCCGCCACGACCCGGGTGAACTCGCGCAGCGCGTCGGCCGTCCGCCCGGTCCTGCTGAGGGTGAAGCCGACTTCGTACCGGCTGCCGAGGGTGTCCGGATGGTCGGGGCCGAGGGCGTGCTCACGTTCCGCCGCGACCGCGCGGTGCACCTCGCCCGCCTCCTCCCAGCGGCCCAGCCGGCCGAGGCTCAGACCGGCGTTGTGCCGGCTGGCGAGGACGGCGAGCTGCTCGGGCGAGGGAGTGGGCCGCGCCCGGTGCGGATACGTCCCGGTGGCGAGACGCGGATCGGCGGGCGCGGTCCACTCGCCGGTCAGCCCGGCGGTGTGGTCGGGCGGAGTGGGCCGCAGGACGGACATGCCGGTCGCCTTGTGCCCGGTGGTCATCCCCCGGGTCCAGGACGGCAGCCGGTCCTCGTCCGGCAGCGGCGCCGGGCGGCCGGGAAAGGGCGGCGCGGGCCCTGGATCGGCTCCGGTCGGCGCCGGACGGCCGTGCTGGGCGTCAGGGCCGAGGGCCGAGCGGGCACCGCTGATCCGGCGGCGCAGAGCGCCCGCGTCCGAGGGCCGTTCCTCGGGCGTCTTGGCCAGCAGGTCGAGCACGATCCGGTCGAAGAAGCCGGGCAGATCCGCGCGGTGCCCGCTGGGCGGCCGAGGGATCGTGTCACGGTGGCCGACCAGCACCGCCCAGGCGTCGTCCAGGTCGAACGGCGGCGCGCCGGTGGAGATCTCGTACAGCACGCATCCCAGCGAGTACAGATCGCTGCGGTGGTCGACATGGCCGCCGCCGATCTGCTCGGGCGACATGTAGTGCGGAGTGCCCATGGCGATGCCCGTCCCGGTGAGCCGGGAGGTGAAACCGATGTCATGGCCGAGGCGCGCGATGCCGAAGTCGCAGATCTTCACCGTGCCGTCGGTGAGCCGCATGATGTTGGCGGGCTTCAAGTCGCGGTGGATGATGCCCTGTTCATGGGTGTAGGCGAGGGCGTCCGCGATCTGCTCGGCTATGTCGACGAGATCGGGCACCGGGAGCGGGCGCTGCCGGTTGTCCTCCAGGAGCTGGCTGAGGTTGCGCCCTTCGAGCAGCTCCATGACGAGATAGAGGACTCCCTCGTACTCGCCGAAGTCATGGACGACCGTGACGCCACGGTGCTGGAGCGCGGCGGCGACCCGTGCCTCACGGCGGAACCGCTCCCGCATGACACGCGTGAACGACGAGTCCTGCTGCGGCCCCAGCGGCTTGAGGCACTTGACCGCGACCTGCCGGCCGAGCGACTCGTCGCGCGCCCGCCACACCTCGCCCATCCCGCCGCGCCCGATCAGATCGAGCAGCCGGTAGCGGCCCTGGATCAGCCTGGTGTCCGCCATCGCGTGCTGTCGCCCCCGTCACCTCGCTGCGCCCTCCCCGGCCCGTCGCCCGTCCAGTATGGCCGCCCGGCCCTGGAGTGTGTACGGGCTGGGCCGGGTGTCGGGACCGAGCCTCGCCGTCGCCCGGAGGATGTGCTTCGGCGGAAGCTGCCAGCGCACCCGCGCCGGGATCCGCCGAAGCAGCTTCCCGGCGGCAGTGAGCCGGTGGGTGACGGCCTCCGGCGAGGGAGCCGCTCTGCCGTAGAGCGCGTGGGCGAACGGCGGCAGGGCCTGGTAGGCGAGCGAGGCCACCCGGCGCCAGAGCAGCTCACGGGCCGGGACCAGCAGCGGGTGGGCCGGTGGCCGGCGCAGGAAGCCGTCCACCTCCCGCGCCTCGGGACCGCACTCCAGCTCGGGCAGAACCTCGGCGAAGTAGCCGGCCAGCTCGGCGGTGGTGCCGGGCACCTGGTCCGGGTCGAGACCGACCAGCCGGGCGCCCACCCGGTGTTCGGCCACATAGCGGTCGGCCTGCGCGTCGCTGAGGACGATGCCGGAGCGGCGCAGGACATGGAGGTACGAGTCGGCCTCGGCGCAGTGCACCCAGAGCAGCAGCGCCGGTTCGTCGACGCCGTACCGCTCTCCCGTGACGGGATCGGTGGCCGTGAGGAGCCGGTGGATACGGCGGACCCGGGCGCCCGCCCGCTCGGCGGCCTCGGTGGTGCCGTAGCTGATGGTGCCCACGAAGTGGGCCGTACGCCGCAGCCGGCCCCAGGCGTCCTTTCTGAAGTCGCTGTTCTGGGTGACGCCACGGACTGCGCGTGGGTGCAGTGCCTGGAGATAGAGGGCGCGGATTCCGGCGATCCACATCATCGGGTCGCTGTGGAGCTGCCAGGTGATGGAGCCCGGCCCGAAGAGCCCGGGATCGGCGGCCCGCTCGCGGGACGGGCCGCCGGACTCGCCGCCGCCACCGGACTCGCCGCCACCTCGCGAGTGCTGTTCACCTCGGGAGTCCCGCTCGCTCCGGGGATCCGTCCCGCCCATGTCCGTCCTCCCCGCCGTGTGCCCGCTCCGTGTGCTCGCTCCGGCCGTCCCACCACCGGGCGGAGTACGGCCAGGCTAACCCGGTGAGCGCACCGGACTCCCGGCCCCCACCGGACGCGCGCGCACGCGTCCGGCGTAGCACGATGGCTGCATGATGCTGGCACCGCTCGCCCGTGTCTCCCGGGAGGTCGCGCAGACCTCGGCGCGGTCCCGGAAGATCTCCTTGCTGGCCGGAGTGTTCCGTACAGCGGGGCCCGAGGACGTGCCTGTCGTCATCCCGTATCTGGCCGGGCGGCTGCCTCAGGGCCGTATCGGCGTCGGCTGGAACGCCCTCAAGGACCCACCGCCGCCCGCGGACCGGGCCACCCTGACCGTGCATGAGGTCAATGACGCCTTCACCGCTCTCGCCGCGGTCGCAGGCCCGGGCTCACAGGGCGAGCGGCGGCGGCTGGTCCAAGAGCTGCTGGCGGCGGCCACCGAGGACGAGCAGCGCTTCCTCGTCGGGCTGATCTCCGGTGAGCTGCGGCAGGGAGCGCTGGACGCCGTCGCGGTCGAGGCGCTCGCGGAGACCTCCGGCGTCGGCGCCGCCGTGGTGCGGCGGGCGGTGATGCTGGCGGGCTCGCTGCAACAGGTGGCGCAGCGGCTGCTGGCCGAAGGACCGCATGTGCTGGAGGAGTTCCTGCTGACCGTGGGTCGGCCGGTCCTGCCGATGCTCGCGCAGAGCGCCGGAAGCGTCACGGAGGCGGTCGGCCGGCTCGGCACCTGCGCCGTCGAGGAGAAGCTGGACGGGATCCGGGTACAGGTCCACCGCGACGGACCGGCCGTACGGATCTTCACCCGCACCTTGGACGACATCACGGACCGGCTGCCCGAGGTGACGGAGGCGGCGCTCGCGCTCGACGGCGACCGTTTCGTCCTGGACGGCGAGGTCATCGCTCTGGACGAGATGGGCAGGCCGCGGCCGTTCCAGGAGATCGCGGGCCGGGTGGGCTCCCGTACCGATGTACGGTCCGCGGCGGTGGCGGTGCCGCTCTCCCCGGTCTTCTTCGACATCCTCGCGGTGGACGGCGAGGATCTGCTCGATCTGCCGGGCGCGGAGCGGTACGCGGCGCTGGCGCGGCTGGTGCCCGAGCCGATGCGGGGACGGCGGG
>NZ_FMDK01000116.1 GCF_900091995.1 Streptomyces sp. MnatMP-M17 | reverse complement strand
ACCACCCACCAACCCGCACACCACCCACCAACCCGCAGGCCGGAAAGAAACAGGAACCCGGAACCCAGCCCCCCCATCATCTGAGCAGCACCTGTGCTGAGCCCCGCCGTTCTCCCCCCGGAGCGACGGGGCTTTTGGCTACTCTGCGCAAGAATTCGACGCCTGGCGCGAGACCACCCACCCGCACCCTCCCCGTACCCACCACGCCGCTACTTCCGGCGCGCTCTCCAGACCAGGTACAGCGCCGATGTCACCGCCGCTGTGCGGAGGACCATCGGCCAGACGTCGGAGAGTGCGTCGGCCATGCCCGTGTCCGGGATCGGTTCGCCCCAGCGGCCGTCCATGCGGCCCCAGAGCCAGATCAGGCCGCCTGCCGCCGAGATGCCCGGGAGGCCGAAGACCGCCCATTTCGCCTCGGCTCGGGAGAGCGTGCGGGAGGCGTAGGCGAGGAGCCAGCCGCCGGCCAGGGCCAGCCAGGAGCCGGCGACCGCGCCCACGACCAGCAGTGCGGCGGCCAGCAGCAGGAACGGATTGGAGAGTCCGGCACGCTTCGGGCGACCGGGCTTCGGATCGCTTCCCTTCGAGCCGCTTCCCTTCGAGCCGCCGCCCTTCGGCCGACCGGGCTTCGGACCGTCGGTCCCCTTCGCACCGCCGCCCTTCTCCGCGCCCTCTCCGTCGCCGTCCGCGCCCCCGCGTCGCAGCCGCGCGCGCCAGGCGCGCCAGGCGCTCCGGGCCGTCCCCTCCGCCGCCTCGTCCCCGTCGCCGTCCTCCTTCTCCGGATCCTCCGGCGGTGGTTTGAGTATCTCCGGGATCTCGATCCCCGCCAGGATTCCCCGGTCGCTCGCGCCCGCGTCCATCGGGCCCAGTTCGATCCGCCACCAGTCCGGCTCGCCGAAGGACGGCGGCCGAGGTCCCGTCCGCTGCTCCGTAAACACGGGCCCAAACCCAGGCGCCGACTCCCGCCCCGAATCCTGCGCGCGCTCCTCCCCCAGAAGCACGGGCTCCGGCTCCGTCCTCCGCTGCTCCGGCACAGCCGGCCGTGGCTCCTCCGGTTCGGCCGCGCCCCGGCGGCGCTCGCCGTCCGACGACGCCGCGTCCACCACCGCGTCCGGTGTTCCCAGCCGTCCCAGGATGCGGCGGACCGCCGCCGGGCTGTCCGCGCCCGACCTGCCGCGCTGCCGGTCGATCTCGTTCCGCAGCGTCGACACCAGCCGCATCCGGTCTCCCGACGGGAGCTGCCGCTGCTGCGCCGCGTCCCCGACCCGGCTCAGATAGTCATAGACGAGCTGGTCGCTCTCGATCCCCACACAGTCCTCCGCACAAGCGACAAGCGCTCACCGCCACACGCGATGGTGTCGGAGTCATCCCCGAACGTCCACCCCGAACACGCGCGCCGTACGCCCGGTACGGAGAAGGTACGAAGCAGACTCGGCATCACACCCGCCGCCGACCCCGGGCCCCGCGGCGCGGGCGGAGCGCCTCTCAGGGGCTAACGTGGAACGGATGGGGAACCGCGAAGGCTGAGCAGGAGGCGCATGTGCCCGAAGGAACCGGCGGTACGCCACCGCGGACGCTCGCGGAGGCCCTGCGTACCCAGAGCGACGACTCCCTGGCCGCTCTGCTGCGCGCCCGGCCCGATCTGCTGACTCCCGTACCGAGCGATCTCTCGCAGCTCGCGACACGCGCGGGCACCCGTGCCTCCGTCGTGCGGGCCCTCGAACGGCTCGACCGCTTCACACTCCAGACCGCGGAAGCCCTGGCCGTCGCGCCCGAGCCCGCGCCGTACGACACGCTCCGCGCGCTGCTGACCGGCGACGAGGGCGACGCGCGGATCGAGGCCGCGCTGCCCGGCGCCGTACGCACGCTCCGTGACCGGGCTCTGATCTGGGGCGGCGACGACCGGCTGCGGCTGGTCCGTACCGCCCGTGAGCTCCTCGCGCCGTCGCCCACCCACCCGTCACCGACCGGTCTCGGACCGACCGTCGCCGAGGCCACCACCGGTATGTCACCGGGCCGGCTCCAGGAGATCCTGGCCGCCGCCCGGCTGCCTTCCACCCACGATCCGGTCTCCGCCGTCGCCTCGCTGACCGCGCTCTTCACCGACCGCACCCGGATGGCCGCCCTGCTCGACACCGCGCCGATGGAGGCGCTGTCGGTGCTGGACCGGCTGGTGTGGGGACCGCCGTACGGAGAGGTCACATCGAGCCCGACGCCGCCCGTGCAGTGGCTGCGGGACCGAGGGCTGCTGCTGCCCGCGACCACCCGTACCGTCGTGCTGCCGCGCGAGGCCGCGCTGCATCTGCGCGCCGGGCGCGCGCACCGTACGCCGGAGCCCGTCGCACCCGATGTCGCGCCTCGTGCGTCCGACGCGGCGGGAGGCTCAGCGGGCGGCCTGGCGGGCGGCGC
>NZ_FMDK01000111.1 GCF_900091995.1 Streptomyces sp. MnatMP-M17 | reverse complement strand
GGCTGGGCACGGCTGGCGGACGATCCCAAGGCCTTGGCGAGGCTGCCCACGGTCGCACCGGGTGCCACCGAGGAACTGGATCTGCATCTGTCGCTGGAGACGCGTCTCGCCGAGGCGACCGCCGGAGAGACGCTGACCCATGGCGACCTGTATCCGTTCAACGTCCTGCTCACGCCGGACCGTGTCGTCGTCGTGGACTGGCCGCACGCCTGGATCGGGCCCGCCCACGCCGACCTGGTGATGCTCCTCAGCAGCGTCGCGCTCAGCGGAATCGATCCGGAGCCCTTCGCCGTACGGCATCCGCTGCTGACCGGTGTCGAGCCCGAGGCGGTCGACGTACTCATCTCGGCGCAGGCGGGATTCCTTCTGGCCATCGCCTGCTCGGTGGATTCCACCGCGGATCCGAGGCTGGTGCGCATGATGACGGAGCTGGGCCGGTCGTCTCTGCGCTGGCTGTCCACGCGCACGCGGAGCAGCGGTCGGAGCAAGAGCAAGGGCTAGGTACCAGGTAACGGGTACGCACAAGGGACCGCTCAAGGCAGGGACTGTTCGGCCCAGATCACCTTGCCGTCCGCCGTGTAGCGGGTGCCCCAGCGTTCGGTGAACTGGGCCACCAGGAACAGGCCCCGGCCGCCCTCGTCCGTCGCCGCCGCGTAGCGCAGATGCGGTGAGGTGCTGCTGAAGTCGGAGACCTCGCAGATCAGCGTGCGGTCACGGAGCAGCCGGACACTGATCGGGCCCAGGGCGTAGCGGATGGCGTTGGTGATCAGCTCGCTGAGGATCAGCTCCGTCGTGTACGCCACCTCGTCCAGGTCCCAGTCCGCGAGCTGCCGGGCGACGTCGGCCCGTACGCGGGAGACCTCCGAGGGATGCGCGGGCACCTGCCACTCGGCGATCCGGTCGGGGCGGAGTACGCGCGTACGGGCCACGATGAGCGCGATGTCATCGCTCTGACGGTCCGGCAGCAGCGCTTCGAGCACCGCCGAGCAGGTCTCTTCCGGATCCCTGTCCGGATGCGACAGCGCCGCGCGCAGCAGAGCGAGCCCGGCGTCGATCTCCCGGTGGCGGTCCTCGATGAGCCCGTCGGTGTACAGCACCAGATGGCTGGCCTCCGGCAGCCGCAGTTCCACCGTCTCGAACGGCAGCCCGCCGAGGCCCAGCGGAGTGCTGGCCGGCAGGTCCAGGAACTCCACGTTCCCGTCCGTGTCGACCAATGCGGGCGGCGGATGGCCGGCGCGGGCCATGGAGCAGAGCGTGGTCACCGGATCGTAGATCGCGTACAGACAGGTCGCTCCCGTGACCATCGCACCGCCGCCCGCGAGGCCCTCGTCGTGGTCGATACGGGTGACCAGATCGTCCAGCAGGGAGAGGATCTCGTCGGGCGGCAGATCGAGCGAGGAGAAGTTGTGGACCGCCGTACGCAGCCGGCCCATCGTCGCCGCCGCGAGCAGACCGTGGCCGACGACATCGCCCACCACCAGCGCCACGCGCGCGCCGGGCAGCGGGATGACATCGAACCAGTCGCCGCCGACGCCCGCCTCCGCCGGCAGATACCGGTAGGCGACATCGAGCGCGTTCTGCTCCGGCAGCACCTGAGGGAGCAGACTGCGCTGGAGCGTCTCCGCCATGGTGTGCTCGCGCGTGTAGCGCCGTGCATTGTCGATGCAGACCGCCGCGTGGTTGGCCAGTTCCTCCGCGAGCGACACGTCCTCGTCCTCGAAGGGCTCGGGCTTCTCCGAGCGCCAGAAGTTGACCATTCCCAGCAGGACTCCTCGCGCCCGCAGCGGCGCGGTGACCAGGGAGTGCACACCGTGTTCGAGGACCCGGCCGGTCACCTCCGGATCCTGGGCCTGCCATCCGGTGGCCAGCCGGAGATCGGGCACCACCGTTCCCCGTCCGCTTCCCAGCGTCCAGGCCTGCGGTGTGCTCGAAGGGAACGCGATGTCCGTACCGAGCTCGCGGAAGGGATGGTCCTCGCGGATACCGACGACGGCCGTACGGTGCACCTCGGAGGCGCTGGTCAGGCCGGCCGGCTCCTCACCGCGCAGAACGGCCTCCGCCAGATCCACCGTGGCGAAGTCGGCGAAGCGCGGGACCGCCACCCGGCCGAGTTCCTCGGCGGTCCTGGTCACATCGAGCGTGGTGCCGATCTCCACGCTCGCGTCGTACAGCAGCTTGAGCCGCTTCCGCGCCGTCTCCGCCCGGCCCGTGAGCACACGCAGCTCGGTGGAGTCGCGCAGCGTCGCGACACAGCCCGGCGGTCCGCCGTCACGGTCCGTGGAACGGTTGTTGACCACGAGCAGCCGGTCGCCGGTGGCCACCACCTCGTCGCTCGCGACACGTCCCGTGGCGAGCATGTCGGCCACGCCCGGATCCAGCCCGAGGTCCGTGACGGCGCGGCCCTCCGGCCGTGGCGGCAGGCCGAGCAGCCGGATCGCCTCGTCGTTGGCGAGTACGAGCCGGCGCTCGCCGTCGACGATGAGCACTCCCTCCCGCACGACGTGCAGGACCGCGTCGTGGTGCTCGTACATGCGCGTCATCTCGATGGGATCCAGCCCATGCGTCTGACGCCGTACCCGACGGCTCACCAGCGCCGTTCCGCCCGTGGCCAGGAGGAGCGAGGCGGCGGTGGCCGACATGACGATCGGGACCTCGCGGGTGGCGAGGCTGTTCACCTTCTCGATGGTGATCCCGGCCGACACCAGGCCGACCACTCTGCCGACGGAGTCCTTGACGGGTGTCACGGCACGAACCGAGGGACCGAGGGTGCCCGGGACGGTCTCGGTGATTGTCTGGCCCTTCAGGGACGGCCCGATGGTGCCGATGAAGTGCTCGCCGATCCGCTCGGCGTTCGGATGGGTGAGCCGGACTCCCTTGGTGTTGATGACGACGACGAAGTCGACGTCGGTGGCCTTGCGGACCGCCTCGGCCCGTGGCTGGAGAATCGGGGTCGGGTTGCGCGAGTCCAGAGCCGGCACCATTCCCGGCGAGTTCGCGAAGGACGTGGCGACGGCGAGACAACGGTTGCGCGCCTCATTGGTGGTGTCGTGCCGCGACACCAGAAGGAGCGAGATGACGGAGGCGCCGACGAGCAGCAGCACGATCACCAGTTGCAGGATGAGCACCTGCCCGGCGACGGTACGCATGCTCAGCCACGACTGACCACGCCGCCCCGGCGACGTCCGCGGGGCCCGGCGCTCGAACTTTCCTCGCCACCCGCCTGTTTCTCGCGGGTCCTCCGGCCGCCGACCCCGTGGGCGCCGGTCGGAGCGGGCAGACAGGACCCGAGCCCAGGATCGACCCGTATGTCGGGCCATGTGCCTATATCTACACCGCCTGTCTCCACAAGGCGAATGGTCAAGGGCACCGGTCCGGCGGGTGCGGCCCAAGCGTCGGGCCGCACCTCGGGCCGCCGTCGGTTTTCCACAGGGCAGCGGACGTCAGGCCGGTCCCGTGGCGCCTCCCCGGGTGACGGTGAACCGGGTGTGCAGCTCACGGGTGTGGTCGACTCTCCGTACCGGACCGGTCAGCGTGGCGGCGGCGGTGAGCCGTACATCGGCGCTGGACGCTCCCAGCCGCAGTTCCAGCGCGCCCGGCTCCACGATCCGGCGCCCGTCGCGGCCGGTGAAGGACGCGAGATCGGCCGGTACGGTCACCGCGACCGAGGCCCGCTCGTCCGGCTCCAGCGGAATCCGGACATAGCCGATCAGCCGCTGGACCGGCTGGACGACCGAGGCGACGGGATCGTGCAGATAGAGCTGGACGACCTCGGTGCCCGCCCGGCCGCCGGTGTTGCGGACGGTGAAGGACAGCTCCAGGGAGCCGTCCGTACCGGCCGAGTCGCTCGCCACCAGGTCCGACCAGTCGAACGACGTGTACGTCAGACCGTGCCCGAACGCGAACGCCGGGGTGGGATCGATGCTGGAGACCTCGCTGACGCGGGCCAGCGGCGCCGCCAGATATGTGGACGGCTGGGCGCCCGGCAGCCTGGGAACGCTCACCGGGAGCCGGCCCGACGGGCTGATCCGTCCGCTGAGCACTCCGGCGACTGCGGATGTGCCCTCCTGGCCCGGGAAGAAGGCCTGCACGACGGCCCCGGCCTCCTCGGCCGCCCGGCCGAGGGCGTACGGCCGCCCGGCCAGCAGCGTCACCACCAGCGGTGTGCCGGTGCCGTCGAGCGCGTCGAGCAGGGCGTCGAGGAGCTGTCCCTGTACGCCGGGCAGCCCGAGGTCCTCGGCGTCGCAGCCCTCTCCGCTCGTACCGCGCCCGAAGAGTCCCGCCCGGTCGCCGAGGGCCACGACGACCACGTCCGCTTCGCGGGCCGCCCGTACCGCCGCCGGGAAACCGGAGGTGTCGGGCGAGTCGATGCCCGCGCCGGGCACGGCGACGATCTCGCTGCCGGGGAACTCTGCGGCGAGGGCCTCCCGGAGCGTGGGCAGCTCGATACCGGCCGGTGTGTCCGGGTGCTGGGCGCCGACATGGACAGGGAAGGAGTAGCAGCCCAGCACGGCGGTGGGAGTCTCGCCCTGCGGCCCGATCAGCGCGATACGGAGGCTGTCGGACGCGATAGGGAGGCTGTCGGACGAGCTGCTCGCCGTACGGGCCTCCGGGACCGGGACCGGGACCGTCAGCGGCAGCGTCCCGTCGTTGCGCAGCAGGATCACCGACCGCTCCGCGAGACGGCGCGAGATGTCGCGCCGCGCCGGGGAGTTGAGGTCGACCGTGCCGCGCAGCGGAGCCGCGTCGTCGTACGGTGCGTGCGCGGCCAGGGCCGGAGGCACCGGGCTCCACTCCGGGTCCAGCAGCCCGAGTCCGGCCTTCTGTGTCAGTACGCGCCGCAGCGCGCGGTCGATCAGCTCCTCCAGCTCCTCCGGCACCTCTCCGGCCGCGATCGCCTCCCGTAGCGGCCGGCCGAACGTCTTCACGGTGGGCAGTTCGACATCCACGCCCGCCGTGATGGCCGCCACGGCCGCGCCGCTCCAGTCGGCGGCCACTCCGTGCAAGGTCTTGAGGAAGGCGATGCCGAAGTAGTCGGCCACCACCGTGCCCTCGAAGCCCCAGGTGTTCCTGAGCAGTCCGGTCAGCAACTCCTCGTCGGCCGCGCCCGGCACGCCGTCGGTGTCGGTGTACGCGTGCATGACGGACCGTACGCCGCTCTCCCGTACGGCCATCTCGAACGGCGGCAGGATCACATCGGCCCGCTCCCTGGCGCCCATGCTCACCGGCGCGAGATTGCGTCCGCCGCGCGAGGCGGAGTAGCCCGCGAAGTGTTTCAGCGTCGCCACGATCCCGGCGGACTCCAGGCCCTGGACATAGGCGGTGGCGACCGTACCGACCAGATAAGGGTCCTCGCCGATGGTCTCCTCGACCCGGCCCCAGCGGGCGTCGCGTACGACGTCGAGCACGGGTGCCAGCCCTTGGTGCAGGCCCACCGAGCGCATGTCGTGGCCGATCGCGCCCGCCATCTCCCGTACCAGTTCCGGATCGAAGGACGCGCCCCAGGAGAGCGGGACGGGATAGGTGGTGGCGCCCCAGGCGGCGAAGCCGGCCAGACACTCGTCATGGGCCATGGCCGGGATGGAGAAGCGATTGGCGGCGACGATACGTTCCTGGGTGCGCATCAGCGACAGCGCGCCCAGCGCGGGATCGACGGGAACAGTGCCGAACGGCCTGGTCAACTGACCGAGGCCGTGCGGGAGGAGCTCGTCGAGCGAGGGCGGACGGTCCATGTCGTGCTGGTGCGGGGCGACTTCGGCGCCGTCGGCCGAGGCGCCCGCCCACAGGCCGTAGAGCTGTGCGAGCTTCTCCTCCGTCGTCATCGCGGAGATCAGATACGCGACGCGCTCGGCGCGGCGCCGCTCAAGGACGCCGGCTGCGTCGCCGCTTGCGCCGGGATCGGGTGCAGCGGGATCGATCGTGGTGGGATCGGTTGCGTGGGGATCGGCCGGGGAACGGTCGATCGCGGTGTGGTCGGTCACTTTCCTCCCACGCCCATCAGCCCTTGGACCAGGGCACGACGGGCGAACAGGTAGACGAGCAGAACAGGCAGCGTGGACAGGACCACGGCCGCCAGCAGGCCCGGGATGTCGATGCCGTACTGGGTCTGGAAGTTGTAGAGCCCGAGGGTGAGCACCTTCGTCTCCTCCGACTGGGTCAGCACGAGCGGGAAGAGGAAGCCGTTCCAGGCCTGGAGCGCGGAGAACACGACGATGGTCGCCAGTCCGCTCCTGGACAGCGGGACGACGAGCTGGAAGAAGACCCGCCGGGTGCTCGCGCCGTCGAGCGCCATGGCCTCGAAGAGGTCGTCGGTGATGTCGCGCATCGTGCCGGTGAGGATGAGGGCGCAGACCGGCAGCGAGAACGCGGCGGTGGGCAGGATGACACCGATGAGGTTGTCGTACAGGCCCGCGTTGCTGATGACGTAGAACATCGGGACGATCACGGCCTGAGCCGGGATCGCGAGACCCAGCAGGAAGAGCCGGAAGACCCGCGAGGTGGCACGGCCGCGGTTGCGTACGATCGCGAAGGCCAGCGGCGGTACGAGGAGCAGCACGATCGCCACGACGCTCGCCGTGACGACCATGGTATTGAGGAAGTAGCGCCCGAAGCCGTTGGAGAAGTCCTCCACATAGTTGGTGAGGGAGAAGGCCTCGGGGAAGGAGAGCGGACCGCCCGCGCTGTACTGCGCGCGGGACTGCACGCTCGCGCCGAGCATCACGTACAGCGGCAGTGCCACCAGACACAGCCACAGCAGCACACCGAGCCCGGCCGCGTAGTTGGGACGATTGCGCCGCCCGGTCGTCGTACGGCTCATCACAGACTGTCGGCTCATCACAGACCGTCCTTCGTGCCGGCCATCTTGTCGTAGCCCGAGATCCGCACCACGGCCAGCGAGATGGCCGTCGCGACGACGACCAGCAGCAGCGCGATGGCCGCTCCCGCTCCGAAGTCGAAGCCCTTGAAGGCCTTTTGGTACATGTAGTAGGCGGTGATGGTGGTGTCGCTGCCCGGCCCGCCCTGGGTCAGGATCAGTACCGTGTCGAAGGTGGTGAGCCCGCCGACCACCATGAGGATCACCGACGTGATGATGGAGTTGCGGAGCTGCGGCAGCGTGATGTGGAAGAACTGCCGTACGGTCCCGGCGCCGTCGATCGCCGCCGCCTGGTAGAGCACCTCGGGGATCGCCCGGGTCGCGCCCTGGTAGATCAGCGCGTGCAGCGGAGTGAACTGCCAGGCGCTCACCAGCACCAGCACACCGATGGCCCCGGTGCGCGAGCCCAGCAGATTGCCGTCCCCGAAGAGCCAGCGCGCCTCCGCGGGCACACCGAAGTTGGGATCGAGCAGCGCCCGCCAGAGCACGGAGACCGCCGTGGCGGACAGCAGCAGCGGTACGAAGAAGACCGCGGACAGCACGGCTCTGTTGCGCTGAGGCCCGGCGGCCCAGACGCCCAGCAGAATGCTCAGCGGCGTCTGGACCAGTACGCCGAGCCCGGTGAGCAGCACGCTCAGCCAGAGGCTCTTGATCATCACCGGGTCGTGGAACAGCGCGGTCCAGTTGTCGAGACCGGCGAACTCCGGCGAGCCCAGCCCGCTCCAGCTCGTGAAGGAGAGTACGGCGACCAGCACCAGCGGAACGATCGCGAACAGCCCGAAGAACAGGACGGCGGGCAGGGTCCAGCCCAGACCGGGACGGGCGACCGAGCGACCGGGAGAGGTCTTCGGGTCGCCGTCCACGGAGCCTGGGCGAGAGCCTGGGCCGGGACCGGTGACAGCGGCGGCGGTCATATGGCGTGTCATCCTCGGACGTCAGACGGTCGTCAGGGCCTGCATGGCCTTGATGAATCCGTCGGCGTCGAACTGCCCGTTGAAGAACTGCTGGACGGCCTGAAGCAGCGGCGTGGCATTGGTCTGGACGTACGCCTGGTCCCAGGAGAGCTGGAACGAGGGCGCCTTGTCGACCAGATCGAACTGGTACTTCAGATACTCCGCGTTCTCCGCCGAGTCCAGGAACTTCCCGGTGTTCGTGGTGGTGGGCAGATTGCCGATGGCCAACTGCGCCTCGACGAAGTCGTCCGAGTACATCAGCTTCAGGAACTTGGCTATGTCGTCGGCGTGTTCGGTCCGCTTCAGCACCGAGTAGAAGTTGTTGGTGTTACCGACGACGGCCGCCGGATCGCCCTTGCCGCCCGCGACGGTGGGGAAGGAGCTGTAGCCCAGATCGTTCTTCGCGAAGTCGGGACTGGCGTCCTGCTGCGTGGAGAACTCCCATGAGCCCATCAGCTCGAAGCCCGCCTTGCCGCTCGCCAGCAGCGCGGCCGAGCCGCCGTCGGTGAACTTCACCGAGTCGTAGTTGGTGCCGAACGCGCCCGTGTCGACCAGCTCCTTGAGCATGCTCAGCGCCTTCCTGCTGTCGGCGCTCTCCCAGACGGCCTTGTCGCCGGAGAGGGCCTTCTGGAGCAGTCCGGGACCGGCGATACGGTCGTACAGGTACTCGAACCACATCAGCGTGGGCCACCGGTCGCCGCCGCCGAGCGCGATCGGTGTGACACCGTCCGCCTTCAGCTTCTTCACCGCGTCGAGCAGCTCGTCCCAGGTCTTCGGAGGCTCGGCGACACCGGCGTCCGCGAGCACCTTGCGGTTGTGGAAGAGCAGTACGGGCTGGGTGCCGCGCATGGGGATGCCGTACGCCTTGCCGTCCACCTTGGCGGTGTCGTAGACCGACGGCAGGAAGTTCGACTTGAGCCCGTCGAGGCCCTCCGGGCCCGTGCCCGGGCTCTTCGCGATCAGATCGTCGATGGGCAGCAGAAGATCCGCCTTGACGAAGGGCTGGATGCTGCCGCCGCCCCAGTTGAAGAAGACGTCCGGGGCCTGTGGCGTGTTGATGACGGTCTGGAGCTTCTGCTGGTAGTCGGCTCCGGGAACGGTGTCCAGGACCGCCTTCACCTTCGAGGTCTTGTTGAACTCCGCGACGATCTGCTTCTCCACCTTGTTCGCGGCGTCCCCGTACACCAGTACATGGAACTCCCCGGCGCCGTCGGCCGAACCGCCGCCGCTGCCGCAGGCGGCCAGGCTCAGTCCCAGGACGAGCGCCGCACCGCCGGCGACTGCTTTCGAGAATCTCACGCGTGACGTCCCTGCGCTTGTCTTCATCGATAGACCTCTCGATCTCTCGAAAGTATCGGCCACATTGCCGAAACTATTCTGCCGAGTGACCGTAGGACCCTGTCCTGAGGCGGTCAACAGTGCGGTCACGGCGCGACCAAACCGTTACCGGACGCCGGTGCCTGTCGGTGCCTTATCCTTCGGTCCATGCGTGATGACAGGAGTGCAGGCCGGGTCACCCTGGCCCAGGTGGCTTCGCAAGCCGGGGTTTCGCTTTCGACAGTTTCGAAGGTCCTCAACGGGCGGCCCGATGTCGCGGCTCCGACCAGGGTGAAGGTGGAGGAGTTGCTGGAGGAGCACGGCTACCGGCGCTCCGCGCCCAGCGCTCCCGAGGCACCGCTCATCGAGATCGTCTTCCACGAGCTGGACAGCACCTGGTCGATGGAGCTGATCAGAGGCGTGCAGAACGTGGCCAAGGAGACCGGTGTGAGTGTGGTGCTCACCGAGACCGGTACGCGCCACTCACCGGGCGCGGAGTGGGTCGAGGGCGTGCTGCGGCGTCGTCCGCTCGGTGTGGTCCTGGTCTTCTCCACGCTCCCGGACGACCTCAAGAAGAAGCTGTGGTCCCGGGCCATCCCATTCGTCATCATCGATCCGGCCGGCGATCCGGAGCCCGATGTGCCCTCCGTGGGATCGGCCAACTGGGCGGGCGGGCTGGCCGCCACCCGTCATCTCACCGAGCTGGGCCACCGCAGGATCGCCGTCATCACCGGGCCCGAGGACATGATGTGCTCGCTCGCCCGGCTGGACGGCTTCCGTTCGGCGATGAGCATGGCCGGTCTCGATGTCGATCCGGAGCTGGTGCGCTTCGGCGACTTCCATGTCGAGTCGGGACGTACGCACGCGATGGAGCTGCTCCGGGCCGACGACCGGCCGACCGCGGTCTTCGCGGGCAGCGACCTCCAGGCGCTCGGGGTGCTGGAGGCGGCGCGGGTGCTGGGACTGAGGATCCCGGCGGATCTGTCGGTGGTCGGATACGACGACATCCCGCTCGCCCAGTGGTCGAGCCCGGCGCTCACCACCGTGCACCAGCCGCTGGTGGCGATGGCCGAGGAGGCCTCGCGGATGCTGCTGCGGCTGCGGAAGTCCGACCAGGCGGACGCACGTATCGAGTTCGGCACCAGGCTGGTGGTACGGGACAGTACGGCGCGGCTGACTCCGGGCCCGTCCGACGATTGAGGACGGTGGCCGGGGCCTGTCCGGGGCCGTTGTCGTACCTATCGGTCACACTGGAGGCATGTGCCGCAGTATCAAGACTCTCCGTCCGCCCGTACTCCCCGAAGAGGCCACCGAGGAGGACATCCGGGCCGCCGCGCTCCAGTACGTACGCAAGGTCTCCGGCTTCCGCGCGCCCGCGGCGCACAACCGCGAGGTCTTCGACCGGGCCGTGGACGAGATAGCCGAGGCGACCGCGAGGCTGCTCCGGGATATCGAGGTACGGGGCGCGGGTGCGGGTGCGAAGCAGGGCGCGAGTGCCTGAGGTCGGCTGTACGGTTCGGGCTCAGGCGGCCGGAGCCGTGGCCGGGACCGGCTCCGGGCGGCGGATGACATACGCCGCCAGCGAGCCCGCCGCGAACAGCGCCAGGACGGACACGGCCGTGCCGACCCAGCTCGCGCCGAGCCACTGGCCGCCGAAGTAGCCGAGGCCCGTGCTGTAGCCCGTCCATGCCACGCCCGCCAGCGCCGACCAGGGCAGGAACTCCATCACTTTGCGATGGGCCGCGCCCGCGCCGATCGAGACGATCGAGCGTCCCGCCGGAGCGAACCGCGCGATGACGACGAGGACTCCGCCGCCACGGCTGAGCGCGCCGCCGAGACGTTCCTGTGCGTTGGTCAGCCGGCGTGAGCGCGCGATGGCCCGGCCGAGCCGGCCGCCGCGTCTGGCCAGCCGGAAGGCGAAGAGATCGCCCAGTACGGAGGCACCGGCCGCGCATGCCATCAGTATCAGCAGCGAGGGCACCTCGCGCGGCACTTGGGCCACCTTGTCGGCCGCGACGGCGACCGTGGTCGAACCGGCGCCCGCGGCGGCGGCCGTGGCGGCCGTGATCATGAGCACGCCGCTGGGCAGCACCGGCAGAAACACGTCGAGCAGTACGGAGACACCCACCACCGCGTAGATCCACGGGCTGCCGGTCAGCGACCCCAGACTCTCCAGCACCTTCTCGACTCTCCCCGCCCGGTCCCGTGACAGTGCCGCGGTCGCAGGGAAGCGGCAGGGGCGGCTGCCGTCGTACAGCGTACGCCTGTGCGGTACGACGAGATCGTCCGGGGCGGGTGATGCCGGTGGCCGCGATGCCGGCGTCCGGACCTCGGTGAAGGTCCGGACGCCCGGCGGCGCGTACGGATCGCGCGTACGGATCAGGCGGCCACCGCCGTACGTCGCTCCTGCCTGGCCTCCTCGCTGTCGCCGTGCGAGCCGCGGGAGCCGCGCGAGGGGAACAGCCGGTCCAGCGAGAGCGCTCCGGGACCGGTGAAGACGATCAGAAGGAACGCCCAGCAGAACATCGCGGCGGGCTCGCCGTTGTTCTGCATCGGGAAGAGCCCTTCGGGCTGGTGCACATTGAAGTACGCGTACGCCATGGAGCCCGAGGAGACCAGTGCCGCTATCCGGGTGCCCAGGCCCAGCAGCACCAGTGCGCCGCCGACGAGCTGGATGACGGCGGCGAACCAGCCGGGCCAGGTGCCCGCCTCGACCGTCTCCTTGTCGAAGAGGCCGAAGAGCGAGGCCGCTCCGTGGCAGGCGAAGAGAAGCCCGACGACGATACGGAACAGCCCGATGGCGTAGGGCTGAGCATGGTTCAGACGTGTGTACATGGGGGGTTGTACTCCTTCGATCGATTGGTCTGGACCGATGAGAAGCTCCCCTCACGTTAGGCAGGCCTAATCAATGCTTGCAAGTTCAACATTCAGCCGAGGATCATTTCGCGCCGCGTGTTCCGCTTCGCCGGCGGGCGGTATGCGCAAGGTGGCACGTGCCACCGCGTCCGTGTCCGAGAGCATCACCGAGTCGACGCCCGGCCGCGCTCCCGCCGCGGTCACCCAGTGAACGCCTTCCGTGGGCACGCCGAGGGCGAACCTCCTGGGATGGAATTCGCCCTGGCGGTCTATGAGGTGGTACGGGCGGCGTGTTACATCCAGGCCGCCGGTTTCGTAACCACCGACGCGGTGCGGCCGGCACTGGCCGGTCTTCAGAAGCCGTGAGAGCAAGGGATCGCAGCTCCTCCGGAGGTCCGGTTCCGGCAGCCGGGCCTCCACCAGGGTCGTGGCGAAAACGGCCGAGCCGGGCACGTCGGGCGACTCGGCCAGGAACGCGCCGTCCGCCGTTCTGACGGTCGTCCGCGGCCCGATCACATCGAGCACTCCGGCCTCGACCAGCGCGGCCATCTCCTCGATACGGCGGCGCGGCGGACCGATGGAGAGGAACGCGTTCAACGGCGTGTACCAGCGGTCGAGATGGTCGCGGCGGGAGCGTCCGGTGAGCCCGGCGTGGTCCACGATCTGCCGTATCTCGTTGCGCAGATCGCGCAGCACGTCCAGAGCCGCCTTGACCGGGCCCGTGAGATTGCCGAGCGCCGCCTCCGCCGCGTCCCGCCGCAGCCGGTCCAGCAGCCAGGCGCGGTGGTCGGCCGGATCGCGGAAGGTCTCGCCGCCGTACGGGCGCGAGATCCGGTCCCAGGACCAGCGGTCGGCCGGAGCGATCCCGGCCGCGTCCAGGACGGCGGACTCCTGCGGGCTGCCGTGGGGCGTCGCGAGGAAGCGGTCGAGGAAGTCCTCGCGGGCGCGGGTGGTTCGAGCAGTTGCTTTGGCGGTGGTCTGGGCGTGGGTGCCGGTGCCGGTGCCGGCGGCGGGCGGACGGCTGAGCAGGGTGGTGGCGTAGAAGACCGCCTCCACCTCCTTGGCGACCAGCGGCCATATCTCCGCGCGGAAGTCCGGCGGATCGCCCTCGTCCGCGCGCTTGCGGAAGACCGCGATCACATCCGGCGTCAGCACCAGCGGCAGATGCCGTCCGGACGGCCCTTTCGCGTTGTCGCCGCGCGCCTGGTACGGGACTCCGCGCCGCGAGCCCGCGTACAACTGCGGCTCGCGGCCGGACGGGTGGTATACGAGAACGCCGTCGGCTCCCCGGGCGAAAATGCCACCGCGGCCGGCCGTCAGGAGCGCCATGTGGTCGAAGAAGTTGAGACCGAGGCCGCGCAGCAGAACCGGTTCGCCCGATGCGACTCCCGAGAGATCGACATCCGCGGGGTTCGCGGGCGGCAGATAGCGGAGCCGATGGCGTTCGGCGTACTGCGCGAGCGTCGCCTCGGTCTGGCCGGAAACCACCGGCAGATGGCCCTGGGCGAGAACGACGGCAGAGAGGCCGGAAATCGTCGTGCCATTGTCGAGAGTGAGCGTCTGGGCAGGCCGCTGGGGAGCGAACGAGCGGGATGCAGTGGACGAACCGGGCGTTGTCGGTGATGTGATCGCGCCATCTTCGACTTCGTCGTCCAGCCGGATCGCACGGGCCCGGTGGACCTCGACGGTCACATTCTCCGGCGCGTTCTCCACCGTCGTACGGAACGCCCACTCCAGATAGCGGCCGTAGGCGGCGCGGCTCGGATAGTCGTCGGGACCGAGCCGTTCCTCCGGGCGGGCCGCCGCCCACTCGTACAGACTCGGGCCCGGACGTATCGGGCCCTCGCACTCGACGCTCTCGTCGGTGAACACGGTCACCTGAGAGGCCACGGTGTTCATGAGCAGTTCGGCCGGCTGATCGGTACGCCAGACAAGTCCCGCGCCGGGTGGTGCGGGATCGATCAGATGAACGGTCAGCGGGATGTCCGGAGCCAGTTCCGGCACGGACGCACAGAGTCTTTCGAGGACCGAGGTGCCGCGGGGACCGGCGCCGACGACGGCGAATGAGCGGGGCTTGGGGGGCCGTACATCGGACAAAACTGTGACTCCCGGGGCATGTGGGGTACGGGAAGCGGATGGTCCGCATCATCATGCCGTTGGTCCACCGACAGCCGAACCCTTGGGCCAAGGATCACGCCTTGTGTGAATGATCACGAAGGGTCCGCCGGGAGCGGTGGTGCCGACGGTGGCGCCCCGGGTGCCAGTGCGTCAGCACGACGGAACGGCGGCGTGGGGCCGGGGCCTTGAGCTTGCCGAATCACGGCCCGCCCGTCTTTTGAGTCGTACCGTGGGACCTTCTGCTCCAAGTGCCCTATTTCCCGTTGCCATTCGGTGAGGATCGACAGATATCCGGTCCGGTTGCGACGGAAGGATCTGTGGCGCATCTTGTCTTTGGCGGTACTGCCGCGCCAGCCCGTGCAAACCCTCGAAGCGTTCCCAGGTCCCCGGATCGCTCAGGCCGCCCGCAGAAGGGACAATGCGATGGATCCTGATACCCGGACCAGGGCCGCGATCGAGGAACACTGGCGGGCATCGGAACGCGGTGATACCGAGGCCGAGCACGCCATCTACGCTATGGACGCGATCCTCGACTACCCCCAGTCAGGTGAACGATTCCGGGGCCGCGCGAAGATTTCGGCGCAACGTGGCGGACACCCTGCCAGTCGGCACTTCACCGTCCACCGGATCGTTGGCAGCGGGGATCTGTGGGTGAGCGAGTGTGTCATCACGTACGACGGCGTGCCCACCTACTCGGTGAGCATGATGGAATTCGCCCAGGGGCATGTGGCACACGAGACGCAGTACTTCGCGGACGCCTTCGGCGCGCCTGAATGGCGGACAGCCCTCGCGGAGCCGATGCCGGACAGGAATATCGCCCGGGCGCCATGAACCGGTTGCCGAACCTGGGTCCGTCCTGTTGGGGCGACGGGGGCCCTGTCACGCGGGAATCAGCTCGGGCCGCACCGTTGCCCGTGCACGCTCGTACAGCGCCTGGGCATCATGGTTCTTCAGATGCGGGCCGATAAGGCTGTGAACATGTCCGTCATCCGCTTGTCGATTCTCCCTGGACGAAAGCTGTTCCGTCATGGCGATGACCGTTTCCACGTCCGACATACCCAGGCGGGTCCTTGTGCCGGCCTGTACCGCTTCTATCCTGCCCACGACATCGGGCCAGTTGGGCACGGTGAGTGCGACGGAAAAGAGGGCGGAGCCTATGACGCTGCGGCGAGATGGGTCCATGTCCTGCCTTCCGGGACGGGGAATAGCGGCGATGCCGCGTTGTCGTGTGTCGAGGCGATGACACTCCTACTGGTGTTGGCTTGCCTTACATCTGGGACTGTTCTACTTCCGCCATCAGAAGGCGCAGCGTGAGGGAGTGCTTTTCCGGGGGCAACGCGCTCAGCGCCTTGCGGGCATAGTTCGCGCCGCTTTGCTTGTCTCCGGACCGGGCGATCATAAGGCCCCTGTGCATTTCCAGGTGCGTCGCAAACCGAGGCAAGGAACCAGGCAACTCTCGTCGCGCCGCGTCCTGCGCATCCACCGCTGTCGTTTCGTCGCCGAGTCGTGCGGCGAGCAGCGAGATGAAGACGTTCACGCGCCACCAGGGAACGGCGTAGTCCGACGTCTGCTCGTACGATCCGGCGGTGTCGAAGATCCTGCGACCGTTGTTCAGGAGCGTGCGCGCGGTGGTGAAATCGCCGCGGATCGCTGCTGCGTGAGCCTTTCCCATGATGGCGTTCAACAGCCCCAGCGACGGCTTGTCGCTGATCGCCATGGCCTGATCGGCGAGCATGTCCGCAGCTCCGAGCGATGCCCCTTCGTAACCGAGCGCGATAGCCGCACGGCCCCGGACCCATACACGGGTGTGATCGTCACCGGACCGGTCGGCAGCCTCTGCGGCGAGCCGGTACCAGTTCACCGCTTTGGATCCGTCCGAGCCCGGAAAAGTCTTCGCGTACAACGTCATCAGCCGAGCGGCCACGGACCACAGCTGTGGAGTATCCAACTGCTGCTGAACCAGCACCAGTTCACCGGACACCCGACGCTGGATATCGGCGGCACCGAGGCTCATGTACTCGGTGCCGTAGGTGGCCAGTTTGTCTTCCCAGCCATCCACCGACGGCCCGCCACGAAGGCGCGCGGAAAACCCGGCACTGAGCAGGTCTGAAGCGACCATCGGCGCTATGGCCGTTGCCGCGACATCCGACAGGAACGTTCTGCGTTTCACTTCACCTTCAAGAACGGCTAGGGGTACGTCCAGGACGGCCGAGAGGCACCGCAGGTAAAAGGCACCGGGCACCACCTTGCAACGCTCCCAGCGGCTGATGTACTCCCGGTTCAGTCCGGTCCCGAATGCATCGTTGATCTCATCCGCCAGTCGTCCTTGAGACCATCCTCGCGCGTCGCGTAGGTCCCTGATCAATGCCCCGATGGCCATGGGTCCATCTTGCCCCTGGCGCTGCCCCTAGGTCCGCAAGTGCCGCACACCGATTTGTCCTTGCCCCTAAAAATGCCACTACGCCATGCCGCTCGACGACGAGAGGATCGGCAAAACACAGTCGGCGAGGAAGGTGGCCCATGGGACCGAGTGACCGCCAGCAAGCGGGAGTCGTGCGGGTTGATCCGGGTTCGCCGCGCGAGCCGGAACCGGTGGTCGGTTGTGAGGTGTGTGCCTGGTGGGGTACGCGGCGGGACAACGCGCGCCGAGGGATCGGTGAGAAGTCCGTCGAGCAGTGCGGCGAACAGATTGCGGCGCACCCGCATCGGCCGTCGGGGGGCTGCTGATGAAGCGACGGCTTTCCGCGCCGGTTCCGGGGCCGGGAGAACTCCGTATCGGGTCGGCCGTGTTCGATCCCAGGACGGATATCCCGGGTGTGGTGGCGGTTTTCCACGACCCGACGGTCCGTATCGTCCGCCCGTCGGGCCGTACCTGGTACGCCACACGGATCTCGGTCCGGCCGGCCACCGACCGGGAGAAGCGGCAACTCAGAGCCCTCGCCGAGCACCGCCGGAAGCAGCTCGCGCTCATGGGTAGTCAGCCATGACGGGCCCGGGAGTCACTTGGGGGAGCAGACCAGTGGCAGAAGCCCCGCAGGGACGAGACCGCGTCCGGCGTCATGCGTCGCGCCGGAGCCTGCTCGTGCGGGTCATGGCCCTGGTGCGGACGGGCCTGGTCGCCTCCTCCGCCCTCGCCGCGTACACCACGCTCGGATGGCTGTTGGCAGTCTCGTTCACCCGCTGATTCCATCCACCACTCCTACCGAGGAAGCGACTACTACACCTCTTGTCCAGTGATCCTCGCCCACGCATCACCTTCCATGACATGACGCCGCGTTGTCATGCGTGCCACTGGCCCGTGGAACCGGAGAAGCCCCACCGCAAGGTGTATTGGGACGCTCCTTCCGGTCTCGGGTGGTATGTGCCCGTGCACGAAGACTGCTTCAAAGCGATTGAGCACGAACAACACGACCAGCACGAGTAGTCACGGGGAGACAGACAGGCCGGTGACAGCTCGGCGCCGTTCACACACGCGTGATCCAACCCGAAGGACGAGACATGACCGTCACCACGACACACAGCCCCCGTACGACCATCAGGACGACGAGCCCGCTCCGGAGCCGACCGGCCGTTCGAAGCCTGCTGGAGCCGCAGACGCTCACACCGGCCGATCTGTCCATGGTGCTGCTCGTCACCGAGGAACGCGCCGACCGCCCCATGCCCACGGTCACGGTCGCCGAGATTCCCGTGTCCGTCATGCCGCATGTGATCTTCTGGTCCAGCCTGTACGACGGGTTCAGGCTGACGATGGGCGCGACCCCGAAGGCGGGGCTCAACCGGGAGTTTCAGATCAACTCCGGGCGGGCCGATCAGTTCGTCGACACGGCCTTACGGATGGAGGCCGCCGGGGCCGACATGATTCTGTTGGAGCCCGCGCAGTTCACGGCCGATGTGCTGACGACGCTTCGGGGCGTGACCCGGGCGCCTCTTTTCCCGTTCTCCGTGTCGGGCGAGTACACCGCGCTGACCCGCGTGGACTCCGAGACCGGGCAGAGGGACGTACGCCTGTTGGTCGAGCTGTTCACCATGTTGAAGCGGGCCGGGGCGAGTGCGAGTGTGACGTACGCGGCACTGGATATCGCTCGGCAGATCAACTAGCGGCCGTAGCAGCCCGTACCGCGTCAAGGATCGAATATGCGCCCTGGTCGATGAGATCTGCGGCCAGGGTCGCGCCGAGTTTTTCCGGCTCGCTGGGCGGTCCGGTCAACACCCCGGAAATCTGCTCGGTGCCGTCGAGTGAGGTTACCTGGCCGGACAGCCTGAGATTTCCGTCCGGCAGGCTCTCGGCATACGCGCCCACCGGCACACTGCACCCGCCGTGCAGCTCGGCCAGTAGCGCGCGTTCCGCTCTTACCTGGGAATCAACGGCCATGTCTCCGACTGTGGACAGAATCTCGCAGATGGGCGCGTTGTCCTCGCGGACCTGAATTCCCAGCGCGCCCTGCCCGTGTCGAGATCGGGGCGCACCGCGAGTAGCTGTGCGATCCGGCGAGGAGCACCCGTTCCGACTTTCGCGCCCTTCCGCAATCCCGCGAGAGTCGAGCCGCACAGCGCGTCTGCTACGTCCTCACGCGCCGGCGGAGGCAGCAGCATGAGTCCGCGAGGATTCGCCGTGGGAAGGTCTTTGAGCGAATGGACAATCACGTCCACTTCACC
This sequence comes from Streptomyces sp. MnatMP-M17, assembly GCF_900091995.1. Taxonomy (GTDB): domain Bacteria; phylum Actinomycetota; class Actinomycetes; order Streptomycetales; family Streptomycetaceae; genus Streptomyces. The sequence goes on along the minus strand of NZ_FMDK01000111.1, from coordinate 3,776 downwards.
CCGGACCAGTGCGGCTTCCTGCTCCGTGCTGAATGCCGATCCGCCGCTGACAGCGGACACGCGGGACAGGAGCGACTTACGGTCCTTGTCGCCCCCTTCCAGAATCACGCGGTGCGTGAAAGTGGTGTCCGGGAATCGCTCACGCAGGGGACGCAGATATGCGCGCACCTGAGCTTTGGCAAGGCTGCTCGCGCGCGAGCCGACGAGGTACTGAACCACGGTGATCGACCAACTCTCCGAGCCTGACGGGTTGTCACCAGATTACGGCCAGGCGCGGTGTGCGTATGCAGACACAGGGTCGGTATAGACGCGATCGCTATTACTGTCCCCGGTGGGGCGCAGCCGTCAGGGGGTCAGGGAACGCTTTTCCACCGTCACCAATTCGGCTTTGCCGGAACGGGTGTGGGCCTGGTCCAGGTGTAGGTGGGCGGAGCGGCCGCGCAGGGTGAGGGTCATGAGCTGGTTGCCGAACCAAGGGCCGCCCGTCTTATGCCAGTTGACGGCTGAGGGCCGGATTCTCGCGTGGCGGGCCAGGGCGTGGCCCAGGCGGCGGGCGCCTCGGCTCCAGCCGAGGCGGAAGCCCAGTTTGATCCAGCCGGGTACGGAGTTGTGGACCGGCGAGCAGGTGAGCTGGAGGACACGGGCGTCCGGGGCGTCGCCGGCCGGCCAGGTGGGCTCCGCGATATACGCGTGGTGGACGTCGCCCGACAGTACGGACACCGTCGCCGGCGCGTCGGGCCCGCTGCCGGCCTCCGCGATCAGCGCGGACAGTCCGTCGAACGAGTCCGGGAAGGCGGCCCAGTGCTCCAGATCGGCCGCCCGGCGCAGCTTCTCCCCGAACCGGGCCCAGCGCGGGCCGCGTTCGCCTCGGCAGAGCGCGGAGTCCCAGGACTCCACGTCGTGGATGAAGGGCGGCAGCAGCCACGGGAGCGAGGTGCCGATCAGGAGGTGGTCGTACGGGCCCTGCCCGGAGAGGCGTTCCGTCGGCTGCTCCGTGGGCTGCTGTGCCGGTTGTTCCGCTTGCCGCCCAGTGGCGTTGCGCCCCGCCATCATCTGGTCACGCAGCCACCGCTCCTCGCCCTCGTCCAGCATCGCGCGCTTCGACTCCTCCAGCACCCGGGCGCCGCGTGAGTCGACCATCAGCAGCCTGGTACGGCCGAAGTCGCGCCGGTAGCTCCAGCGCCCACACGCCGGATCGCGGTCGGCCTCGGCGGCGAAGCGGCGGAGCAGATCCGTTCCGTCGGGCTCCGCGCGTACGGCCGCGTACAGTTCGTCCGCCGCCAGCTCCTCCGGCGTGAGATTGCCGAGGTGCTGATAGACCCAGTACGACATCAGCCCGCTGAGCACCCGCTCCTGCCACCAGGGCTGCGCCCGCATGTCCGCCAGCCAGGCGGCACTGGTGTTCCAGTCGTCGATGAGATCGTGGTCGTCGAAGATCATGCAGCTCGGTACGGTGGAGAGCAGCCACCGTACGTCCGGGTCGCTCCAGGACTCGTCGTACAGATAGGTGTACTCCTCGTAGTCCGCGACCTGTTCGCCCGGCGGTTCCGCCGGATCGCGGCGGCGCGCCAGCCGGGCCCGCGTCGCGTCCGAGGTCTCGTCCGCGTACACCTGGTCGCCGAGGAGCAGCAGTACGTCGGGCCGTACGGTGTCGGGATCGCGGGCCAGGCGCTTGGCGAGGGTGTCGAGCGCGTCGGGACCGATCGGATCGGGCTCACCGTGCGCGGGCGCGGCCCAGCGGCAGGAGCCGAAGGACACGCGCAGTGCGGCCTCGTCGCCCGAAGCACCGGGCTCGCCGGGGGCCGCAGGGCTGTGGATCGTGCTCGGAGGGAGAGCGGAGTCCGCCGGCGGCCAGACCTGGCGGCCGTCGAGCAGCACGTCGTACGCGGTGGTGGTGCCGGGCGTCAGACCGGTCACCGGAACGATCGCGTAGTGGTGCCCGGCGACATGGAACGTACGCGACATGCCGTACGCGCCGTCCGCACACCGGACCTCCGCCGCGGCGGGCCGGTCGGTCTCGACCCATACGCTCGCCGTGCCGCCGCCGTCGAAGTCGATGTACCGCAGCAGCGGTCCCAGGCGCAGTCCGGTCATGGTTGCCCTCCTCCGTCGCACCGTAGGGTACGGAACGACGGAGGAAGGCGGGGAGGCGGTCCCGGCCGGTGTGGGGGACGGCGCCGCGGGAGCGGGCCGGAGGCCGGAATGCCGTGACCGGGTGCCGCGCCGGATGTGGTGCCGGACGTCGCGACCAGGTGTCGTGAACGGTCGGCGGTGAACCGGTCAGCGGTGAGTCGGTCGGTGGTCAGCCGGTCGGATCAGCGGTGAGCCGGTGTCAGCAGCCGTTCAGGACGCTGGTGAGCGCGCTCTTCTCGGCCGAGTCGACGGTGAGGTTGTAGTAGTACTTCACCTGGACCCAGGCGCGGACGTACGTGCAGCGGTAAGCGGTGCGCGGCGGGAGCCACTCGGCCGGGTCGCGGTCGCTCTTCGACTGGTTCACATTGTCGGTGACGGCGATGAGCTGCGGACGGGTCAGGTCGTTGGCGAAGGACTGGCGCTGCGAGGTGGACCAGCTGCTCGCGCCGGAGGTCCAGGCCTCGGCGAGCGGCACCATGTGGTCGATGTCCACGTCGGACGCGGCGCTCCAGGTGGCGCCGTCGTACTGCGAGTACCAGCTTCCGCTGGTGGCCTGGCAGCTGGAGTTCTGCACGACGTTCGTGCCGTCGCGCTTGAGCACGACCTCGCGGGTGTCGCAGGAACCGGACTGGGTGATCCAGTGCGGGAACAGGTCACGGCTGTAACCGCTGGTGGAGCCCTCCGCGCGCACGGTGAGCTGGCCGAGGTAGGAACGGGCGGTGGCCGCGCTGACCGGCGTGGGCATGGCCGCCTGGGCGGCGGGCGCGGTGAGCAGCGTCGTGGCGGTGGCGAGGGCGGCGGTGGCGGCGAGGACGGCGATACGGGGCATTCGACGCGCGTAGATACCTGACATGCGAACTCCCTTGGGGTGGGGGGAATCTGACCGGACCGTGCGGGGTGGGACATTCGGACCGGGCCCTACGGGACCGTCGGTCCGGTCGCCATCGTGGCGGTGGCTGGTTTCCGTGGGGTGGGCACCAGGTAACAGGGTGGCGACATGAGCACGTCACATCAAGAGGGTAAGGGCGTCGGGTAGTTCCTGACGGGTGGGCAACTCGGTTCAATCGGGGCAAAGTTGACGTGGCCGAGGCGGTCGGGAGCGCTGGGGCGTGGGTCGGCGCGCGGGCGCGCGTGGCTGGGCGGGCCCGGGCGGCGGCGGAGGCTGCGGTTGGTCGGTGTCTGTTTGGCCGGGCGCCGGCTGTACGGCTGGTCCCGTTTCGTTATGTCTTGTCGGCCGTGCCGTACTCCGGGCTCGCGCGTCGGCCGTACGCCGGTCGTCCGTCCGACCGCCCGCCGACCTTTCGGCGAGGCTTAGGGTGGGGCTGTGCTGCTGCGGGTCGATGTCACGTTCTGGGTCGTCCTCGGGCTGCTGCTGGTCGTCGCCGTGGCCGTGGCCGCGTTCGCCCGGCTCGGGCGGGCCCGTGAGATCGCCTTCGCGGGCGTGCGGGCCGCCGTTCAACTCGCCGCGGTCTCACTGCTGATCGGCTGGGTGGTCGGGGCCGTCGCGCCGCTGCTCGGTTTTGTGGTGCTGATGTACGCCGTCGCCGTACGGACCGCCGGGCGGCGGGTCACCCAGAACCGGACCTGGTGGTGGGCCGCCGTGCCGATCGGTGTGGCGGTGGCGCCCGTCATGGCCGTACTGC
>NZ_FMDK01000811.1 GCF_900091995.1 Streptomyces sp. MnatMP-M17 | reverse complement strand
CCGCCGCCCCCGCCGGTCGTGGCGGCCGGGCCCGGGGAGCCGGCCTTGGCCGTGCCGCCGACGGCGACGGTGGAGAGGAGCTTCACGGTGTCGTCGTGGCCCGCAGGGCACGAGGCCGGGGCCGCGGACTCGGACATCGGGCGGCTGAGCTCGAAGGTGTCACCACAGGAGCGGCAGCGGTACTCATAGCGAGGCATGGCATCAGGCTATCCGGCGGAGGGGGCGCGTGGGCGGCGGCTCAGGAGTTGGCTCAGGAGTGGGGGTCGCTGTCCATCCGGCTCTCCTCGTGCGGCTGTTGCGGCTGTTCTTGTCCGTGCCGCTCCTGCTCGTACTGATAGCTGTGATCGTGCAGATGCCCATAGCCATGGCCATGGGCCTGTACGTGTTCGATCTTGGCGCGGAGGCGCTGCTCGTGCTCCGCCTGTTCGGGATGGCGGGCGCGCCAGTACGGATTGTCGTGCGGCAGACCGCCGCTGACCCTTCCGTACATGCCGAACAGCATCAGCAGCAGTCCCACCACAAAGCTGAACAGCACATTGGGCAAATGAAAGGCGAGGAAGTTGTAACTGGTGTCCAGCAGCGCGAGATTGACGAATCCGCTGGCGATGAAGAGAACTCCGAGGACCATATTCAGCGTCGAGGCGAGATTCCCGCCGATCGTCATGCCGGCCAGGAGCAGCAGCCCGACACAGATGGACAGCACGCCCAGCGCGCCATTGGTGTTCAGACCCGCGACACCGGCGCCGCCGGTGTCGAAGAAGCCGACCTTGTTGAGCAGTCCGAGAATGCCGAAGACGATCAGGATCAGCCCCATGACTCCGGCGCCGATCCGGTAGACCTGGTTCAGCCGGTGGTCGACAGGCAGCTGTTCATCGAGTCTGACATGCCGCCGATGAGGGCGGCGGAGCGCTTGGGTGGCCATGTGCGGCCTCCTTTGGCGTACGGCGTAGTACTGGCGTACGGCGTAATACCCAGCATCCGCCCAGCCAGGGCCGAGGACAAATCAGCCGCCGTGGCCGGGCGCCGCCGCGCCGCGCTCCTCGCGGATGTCCGAGACCACTCGGGCCACGGTGTTCCGCACGGCCTCGGTCTCGGTCAGAAAGTGCCAGTAGTCGGGATGGCGGCCTTCCAGCGCGGCCACCGCGCGCTCCAGCCTGGCCACCGAGTCGTCCAGCGGGCGGGCGTGGCGCGGCTCGGGCGTATGGCGTCCGGTCATGGCCAGACGCTGGGCGTCGCGGATCGCGAACCGCGTACGGTCGATCTCCTGCTGCGGGTCCTTCGACACGGCGTTCAGCCGTTGCAGCCGGTCACCGGCGGCGGAGACCGCCTCGTCCGTGCCGTTCAGCAGGGCCCGCGCCGTACTGAGCAGTGAGGTCGCGTCCGCCCAGCGCTGCTCCTCGCGCGCCTTGCCCGCTTCCTTCAGCTTCTCCTCGGCCTGACGGACGCTGGTCGCGGCATGGTCGGGCACCTGCTGGAGGTCCTGCCAGCACGCGGCGGTGAAACGGCGGCGCAGCTCGCTGAGGACGGGCTCCACGGAGCCCGCGCGGGTGGTCAGGGCCTGGGCGCGCGTACGCAGCGAGACCAGCCGGCGGTCTATCTCCTGGGCGCGCTCGGGCAGCCGCTCCGCCTCGGTCCGTACGGCCTCGGCGTCGCGCAGCACGCGGTCGGCGCGCTGGAGCGTGTCGGCCACGCCGTGCTGTCCCGCGCCCTGGTTGAGCTTGGTCAGCTCGGGGCCGAGGGCGGCGAGCCGGGCGGCGAGATCGTCCGCGCGCAGTCCGGAGGCGCGTGCGGCGTCGAGCGCGTTGCTCGCGGAGAGAAGCGCCTGCCGCGCACGCTCCACGGCGGGCGCCAGCCGGGCGAGCTGCGTCTCGGCCTTGTCGAGCAGCGGTCCGAGCCCCTGCTCGAACCGGTCCAGCTCGCCCTTGACCCGGTCCAGATCCGCCTTGGCCTTGGTCAGCTCGCCACGGGCCTTGGACGCGACGGAGGGCTCCAGATCGTCCCGGTCGAGGTCGTGCGCGTCGACGGCGGTGATATAGGTGTGGCTCACCTCGTCGATACGCTGCCCGAGCGCCGCGAAGTCGGCGACGGCCTTGCGGGCTCCCGGCGAACTGTCCACCGCCGTGATGGTCTCTATCGAGATCCGCAGATCGCGCTGGGCGGTGTCCAGCTCGTAGAAGGAGGCCGCGGCGGCGTCCTTCGCGGCCTGGGCGTCGGCGCGCTGGCTCTCGCCACGACCGCCGAACCAGCGTCGCGTACCGCCGCCGGCGAAGGTGGCCGGCAGCGCGGCGGCGATCAACGGCACCGGCAGCAGCATCAGCGTGAGGACATCACGGACGGCACTCGCCTTAGCTTGGGCTCTTGCGTGCGGCTGTGCGTGTGTCGCCGTCACATCCCTCTCCCGTGCCGAGTTCGCCCTGCCTGGTCCATTCTCCCACCAGGTAAGGACGAACACACGGGCCGGTTAGTTCGCGCTTGGTGTCCGCGTTTCGCGGTCCGTCGGGTCGGCGGCCGGCGTTTCAGCCCGTACTGCGCACCGTGACCTTCCCGTTGTCGCTGCGGGCGTTCACCACATGAGCGCTGCTCTTGTCGGTCGGTACGTCCACGTCGACATCGCCGTTGTCGCTCGTCGCCGTCACCGCGTACGACGTCTTGGACGCGGGCAGATCGATCACGATCCGGCCGTTGTCGCTGACGGTGTCGACCGTGTCGGGTACGGCCGTGATCCCGAGGTGCACGGATCCGTTGTTGGACTTCGCGGCGACGGTCCTGGCGGAGAGGCCCGCCGTCGTGATCTTTCCGTTGTCGCTCTCCAGATCGACCGGTCCGCCGGAGTCCCGGACGGTCACCGATCCGTTGTCCGACCTCAGCTTCAGCCCGGTGTCGAAGCCGGTGGCGACTATTTCGCCGTTGTCGCCGTGCACCGTCACGGCCACTCCGCGCGGCACCTTCACCTCGTGCAGCGCCTCGCAATCGCTGGCGATCGCCCGGCACCTCACCTTGAGCGAGAGCGTGTCGTCGGTCATCTTCCAGCTCGCGTCGGGCCCGCTGCCGGCGAACACCCAGCCGTCGACCCGACGGGTCACCTCGACGCTCTTCACATCGGCGGGCACCAGATCGACCACCGAGTTCCCGGCCTCGATCGTCAGCGTCTTCCCGTCCAGCGCGAACGACTTCTTCTCGGCGGGCGCGTCCGAGGCGTCCGCACCGCCGCATCCGCTGACGGCGAGCGCGACAAGAAGGGCCCCGCCCGGGGCGAGAAACGTACGGGTGCGGATACGGCGTGCGGCCACGGTGATCGTCCCCCAGATAGTGCGCGTCCAGCGCGCGTGCACTGGGCGTGCACCGCGCGTCTTGGCTGTGTTCCCACCGTAGGGACGCGCGGCGCCCGGGCCGATCCGGCCGCCCACCGTTTCGGTGGTGGGGATACCCCCCGTACCCGTACCGCTCCTTGCCCGTTTGCGGCCGGACCCCCCGTGCCATGTACGCTGTTCCCTCATCCACGGGTGCGTAGCTCAGGGGTAGAGCGCTGCTCTTACAAAGCAGATGTCGGCGGTTCGAAACCGTCCGCGCCCACCGTGCTTGACCAGTGACGGAGCTCCGTACCGACCACCTTGGTACGGAGCCGTATGCCTGATTCCTTTCCCTCGTACACGGGCAGCAGACGCATTCCGTGGCGCGGTCTGCCGCGCTCGGTGTCGGCCGGGATCGAGGACGTGCTCCAGGGCACGGTGACCGCGGCCGGCAGCCAGCAGGGCGGTTTCTCCGACGGTCTCGCGGTGCGGCTGGAGCTGTCCGACGGCCGCAGGGCCTTCGTCAAGGCCGTCGACGCGGTGGCCGCTCCGGCGGTCGGCGCGTTCCATCGCCGCGAGATCGGAGTGACGGGAGGACTGCCTTCCGGCGTGCCCGTACCGCGGCTGCTCGGGTCCTTCGACGACGGTGAGTGGGTGGCACTGGTCTTCGAGGACATCGACGGCGCGCTGCCCGCGCAGCCGTGGCGCGAGGACGAACTGGAGCGGGTGCTCGACGCCGTCACCGGCCTGGCGGAGCGGCTCACGCCGGCGCCCCCGCTCGAACCGGCGCTCGCCGCGCCACGGCTGGGCGGCTGGGCACGGCTGGC
>NZ_FMDK01001135.1 GCF_900091995.1 Streptomyces sp. MnatMP-M17 | reverse complement strand
GGACCTCCCACAACCGCAGCAGACAGCGGGCGGTCTCGGCCCACAGCTCGGGATCGGCTGCACCCGGTGCCTCGCGCTCGGTGGCACCGCGGAGCTGCTGTACGGCATCGATCAGATACTGGACCATGCCGTCCGACTCGAACTTGCGCAGCAGGTCACGGGCGCTCTCCACCGCGGCGTTGGTGGTCCGGTCCTCGGGCCCGGGTCCGCCCGTGTCGCCGTCGGTGAACTGCTCCGGCAGCGGCATGAAGCGCTCCAGCACCCGGGCCGCCACCTCGGCGAAGGGATGCGGGACCCGCTGTCCGTCCGCGCCCGGCTCGCCGTTCTCACCGGCGTCCATGCCGTCGGCGCCATGGACGCCGAACGGGCCGTCGTCGTCCGGGCCGCCGTGCGGAAAGAACGGGCCGTGGCTGCCGTCGCCGAGCTGGGCGAGCGCCAGTGCCGGGAAGTTCGGTCCGCCTCTGCCGAACCGCTGCTCTATGTACTCCGAGCAGTGCTTGAGCACAAGCATCGCCTCGTCCCGCCCGAGCGGTCCGAGCAGCGCCTCCTGCACTCCGGGAGCGAACTCGTACCACGGCCCGTCCTCCGCGCTGTCGCTCTTGGCGCGCGAGAGCAGCCCGCTGAGCAGCACCTCGGCGAGCTCCGAGGGACCGGAGTCGGGCAGCATCGTGCGCTGGACGAGCTGCATCACCGGCAGATAGAGCGGAGCCGCCGCGAGATAGACGGCGAGCTGTCCCGCGACCGGCGAGGCCGCCGAGCGGAACCGGCTGACGAGCTGGAGCGAGGACATCCGGTCGCCGGGACGCGGCGCGGGCGCGGCGGGATGGTCGGCGCGCACCCAGCCGACCGCACCGGAGATCCGGCCCGCGCCGGTGCCCGAGAGCAGCCGGGCCCAGGCGCCGAGCGCGCCCGCGACCGGTGGCAGTACGGGAATGGCGAGGGCGCCCGGATGCGCCGCCTGGCTCACCGCCGTCTCGTCACCGACCTTCAGGACGGCGGCTCCCGCGAGCCCT
>NZ_FMDK01000615.1 GCF_900091995.1 Streptomyces sp. MnatMP-M17 | reverse complement strand
GGTGTACGTGAACATCTTCGCGAAGGCGGCGCGTCGGCTGGCGCGGAAGGATCCGTCGGCACGCATGACGGTCACCGAGATGCTGCCGACGCCGGAGCAGGCCTGGCTGACCGACGACGAGGGCAACACCTACACCTCGGAACTCCGCTTCGTCGCGGTGACCGACTGATCCGATCCTTCCGCTGTTCCCGCCCGGGGCGGTCCTGATCTCCAGGACCGCCCCGGGCTTTCGTCTGTGCCCGCCCACTCGCTCGTCCGCCAACCGTATGTACGAAAGCTCCCGCAGCACACAGCAAAGCGGTGGGACACCGTCCTCCGGTGTCCCACCGCTCCCTGCCGACTCGTACCGTCAGCCGTCCGTCGCCCTCCCGCTCGATCCCTCGTCGGCGCCGGCGATCACCGCGTCCATGACCTCCGCCAGCCGTGACACATGCGGCGGCTTCATCACGCCGAAGTGGTCGCCCGGCACCCGGTGGACCTCCACGCCCTCGGTGAGCAGCTCACGCCAGCGGCTCAGATAGTCCGCGAAGGACTGGCCGAACGCCACCTCGTGCTCGCCCTGGGCGAGTTCATCGCTGACGATGAGATGGAGCCGGCCGGCGAACGGGCGGTGCCGGTAGGCCAGATCCATCTCCATCACCTCCCGCCAGATCCGGGCGGCGCGCGGCCACGCCTCGCCGACGCCCTCGTCGGGCAGAGTGATACCGGTCTCCTCGTCCACATCGTCGACCAGGTGGTTCAGCAGATCCAGGATCTCCGCCCGGCGCTCCGGCGTGTCCGCCTCGGTGCCGCCCTGTGCCACCTCGTTGACCAGCCGTTCCAGTCGGCGGATCAGTGCCAGCTCCCGCCAGCCCTCGGCCCGTTCGTGCGCGTCGAGACCTGGGTCGAGGAGCATGAAGGTGACCTTCTCGCCCGCGCCCACCAGCCGGCTCGCCATCTCCGAGGCGATTCCGCTGCCGCCGCACCAGCTGAAGAGTACGTACGGACCGACGGGCTGGAGGGCCCGCAGCTCGGTGAGGTAGCGCTCGGCCATCTCCTCGGCGGTCGGCGGGCTCGCCGAGGTGTGCGGTCCGGGCCACTCGAACGCGGCCACCGGCCGGTCCGTCCGCAGATGCGGTGCGAGCCGCAGATACCAGTGGGCGCTGCCACCGCCCGGATGGACGAAGAACAGCGGACGGCCACTGCCCTTCTCGCGGATCCACAGCATCGCCCGGTTCGCCTCCTCGCCCTCCTTGCCCGTCGCGCCCTCCGCGGCCGACGTGCTTCGGGCGGATTCGATGCTCGCGGCCAGACCGGCGACCGTACGGTGCTCGATGAACGACCGGAACCGCAGCTCCAGTCCGTGCCGGGCGCGCAGTGTCGCGACGATCCTCATCAGTGCCAGCGAATGACCGCCCAGCTCGAAGAAATCGTCGTGCGCGCCGACGCGTTCGACGGCCAGCGCCTCGCTCCACGCGTCGGCGATGGCCTGCTCCAACTCGCCCGAGGGAGCCGCATACGGCGGCAGGAGCGCGGGCCGTGCGCCGTCCGGTACGGGAAGCGCCGCACGGTCGATCTTGCCGGCGGGCGTGAGCGGGAAGGCGTCGAGGACGAAGTAGTGCGTCGGCAGCAGTCCCTTCGGCACCCGGCCACGGAGATGCTCGCGCAGTTCGGCGGGCTCGGCCTGATGTCCTTCAGCGGTCTCGACGTACGCGACCAGTGTCGCGTCGGCCGTGCCCGCGCGGTGCACCGCCACCACCGCCGCGGCCACCGCCGGATGGCCGAGCAGCAGATTCTCGATCTCGCCCGGCTCGGCACGCAGTCCGCGCACCTTGACCTGGTGGTCCTGGCGGCCGTGGTACTGGAGTGTGCCGTCGGTGTTCCGCGACACCAGATCGCCGGTGCGGTAGAGCCGCGCTCCGGGACGGCCGCCGTACGGGTCGGGCACGAAGCGTTCCGCCGAGAGGTCCGGACGGTTGAGATAGCCACGGGCCAGTCCGGCGCCGCCCACATACAGCTCGCCATGGACTCCGTCCGCGACCGGACGGAGGTCCGCGTCGAGGACGTACACCTGGAAGTTTCCGATCGGGCGGCCCATCGACGGCGAGGACGGCGGGCCACTCACCTTGGCCGTGCCGCTCACCTTGGCCGGTCCGCTCACCCTGGCGGTCCCGCTCACCCGGGCGGGAGGCACCGGCGCGAGAGTGGCGCACACCGAAGTCTCCGTCGGTCCATAGGCGTTGATGAAAGTCACCCGGTCCGACCAGCGCGCCGCCTGTTCGGCGGAGCAGGCCTCACCGGCCGACACGAGTACACGCAGGTGCGGGAAGTCCGTCGGCGTCAGCCGGTCCAGCAGCGACGGCGGCAGTGTCATATGGGTGACCAGACCGGCCTGCTGCCGCAGATCGCCCGGGTCCGTGTCCGGCGGTGGCAGCACCAGTTCGGCGCCGTTGGTGAGCGCCATGATCACCTCCCAGACGAAGGCGTCGAAGCTCGGCGAGGCGAACTGGAGCACCCGGTCGCCCTCGCTCACATCGAGATGCTCACGCTGCGCGTACCGCAGATTGAGCGGTCCTCGATGCGGCACTCCGACGCCCTTGGGCAGTCCGGTCGATCCGGAGGTGTAGATCACATAGGCGAGACTGTCGAGCGAGGGCCGGCCTCGGCCTTGGCCTTGGCCTCCAGGAACCGGCGCCGGAACCTCCCCGTCCGTCAGTCCGCCTTCGTGCAGCTCCTCAACGGTCTCCACCGTGCAACTCACACCGGACGGAAGGCCGGTACGCAGCGCGCGCGTGCTGAGCAGGACCGTGACCTCCGCGTCCGTCAGCATGTGCCGCAGACGCTCGGCCGGATACTCCGGATCCAGCGGCAGGAACGCGCCACCGGCCTTGAGCGTCGCCAGCAGAGCGACGATCAGATCCGGCGTACGGGGCAGATACAGGCCGACGATGCTGTCGGGGCCGACACCCAGGGCGCGCAGCCGTCGCGCCAGCCGCTCGGCGCGCTCGTCCAGCGCGCGGTAGTCGACGGTGTCGTTCCCGTACCGCAGAGCGACCGAGTGCGGTGTCGACCTGGCCTGTTCGGCGGCCAGTTCATGCACCAGCAGACCGGCCGGCACCGGCCGCTCCGTGTCGTTCCCGTGGTGTACGGTCCGGTCGTGGTCGGCGGGCGGCAGCGTCAGCCCGTACGCGTCACCGTCCGGATCGGCGGCCATCGCCTCCAGTACATGACGGTAGACGCGGCCCAGCAGTTCCAGCCGTGTACGTCCCACCAGGCTCGGCCGGCCGCCGAGCCGCAGCACGCCCGGGAACGTCCATACCTCCAGGGCGAGTTCGCTGGGACTGAAGTCGTCGACCATACCGACCTCGTCCGACCCCCAGTCCAGCACATGGAAGTCGAGATAGCCGAAGGCCACATCGATGAGCGTCGGCGAAGTGCCCCACTCCCGCTGCATGGCCGGCATCGGATAGCGGCGGTGCGGCCACAGCTCGGCCTCGCCTGCGAAGACATCGCGGACCAGCTCACGCCAGGTCGAGGCCGACAGATCGGCGGCGAACGGCACGGTGTTGAGATACAGCCCGCGCACCTCGTCGCCGCGCGCCAGCTCCGGTCTGCCGTTGCAGACCAGCCCGGTGTGGAAGCGCCTGCGGCCGGTGACCACGCCCAGCGCCCGCAGATGCGCGGCGTGCAGCACGCTCTTCAGCGAGCCGCCGGCCGCCGCCGCGAGCCGCCGCAGACCCGTCAGCAGATCGCGGTACGGCACATCGATGATGGTGGCCTTCTCGTCCTGCTCCGGGCTGCCCCAGGCCGGCGGAAGCTCGAACTTCTCGCTGCCGCCGATCCGTTCGGCCCAGAACGCGCGGTCCTCCGCCGAGTCGAGCGCGGCGCGCTCCAGCGCGATGAAATCGGCGAACCGTACATCGGGCGGCGGTGGCAGATCCGGTGTCCGGCCCTGCCGTACCGTCCGGTACAGGGAGATCAGCTCGGCGACCACCGAGGTATGACTCCAGCCGTCCAGAATGGCGTGCGCCTCGATATGGGTCAGCCACCACTCCTCGTCGGAGATCTGATGGACGTGGTAGCGCAGCAGCGGAGGACGGCCGAGATCGAAGGGCCTGCGCCGCTCGCCCACCAGGAAGCCGTCCACGACGGCCCGCTGGTCCACCGCCGGCATGGACCTCAAGTCATCGAATCCGAGCGGCAGTTCGGCCTCACGGTGGACAAGCTGCATGGCCTCGGAGTAACCGGACAGATCGAACGAGGTCCGCAGGATCTCATTGCGCGCGACCAGCAGCCGGGCCGCCTCGGTCAGCGCCGACTGATCGAACGGCAGCTCGTCGTGGACCTTGTAGCAGGACACGTTCTGGTAGACGGCGCGGTCGGTCGCGGCCAGCATCTCGTAGACCATCCCGGCCTGCGTCTGCGCCATCGGGTACGCGTCGTCCAGACCGTCCGGAAGCCGGGCCCGGTCCACCTCACTCACCAGGGCGAACCGCTCCACGAGCGCGTCGGCCGCCGCAGAACCGGCCGTGCCGTCGGCGGACTTCGCGCGCGAGCGAACCAACTCCGCCAGCTCGGCCACGCGCTGATGGGTGAACAGGTCGTGCACGGACACCTCGAAGCCCTGCTCACGCAGCCTGCCGACGGCCCGGATCGCGCGCAGCGAGTCACCGCCGAGCTGGAAGAAGCTGTTGTGCACACCCACCTTGTCGACGCCCAGGGCCGCGGCGAACGCCTCGGCGAGCGTCCGCTCCAGCGCGTCGC
>NZ_FMDK01000237.1 GCF_900091995.1 Streptomyces sp. MnatMP-M17 | reverse complement strand
TAAGGCGCTGGCCGGCTGGGGGCTGTCGGAGCTGGAGGACTCGGCGGTCCTGATCGTCTCAGAGCTTCTCAGCAACGCGAGCTTGCACGCGAAGGTGACGCCGGAACAGATCATCGAGACCCGCTACTTCCGCAGCTCGGGCGCTCTGCGCATCGAGGTCCACGACGGCTCGCCGGACCGCCCCCAGCCGCGTACCCCGGACCCGGAAGCAACGGACGGCCGAGGACTCCTGCTCGTCGACGCACTGGCGGACGAATGGGGAGTCGCCGACCGGGCCGGTCCAGGCAAAATGATCTGGGCCTCGTTGTCCTTGCAGAGCGCGGCGGAGCGTAACGCTACGGACGAGGGGCCGGGGCATGGCTGAGGGCGAGCGTCCTCCGCCCGGCGCGGTACGGCGGCCGGACATCGTCCCGTACATCGCCTGCTGGTCTTCGGAGCACCGCCCCCAGGGCACACTGATCGTCCGCAACGGCGGCATCGCGTACGCCGACGAAGGACCCTACGAACGCGACGACCTCGGCATCCTGTGGAAACGAGTCGGCATCAGCCCCGGCAAGGGACGCCCGGAGTTCGGCAACGTCCACACGCAGGCCAACTGGTCATGGAATTCCAGGAGTTCACGATCGTAGACCTGGCAGCGAAACACGCCGCCTACCGGAAACGCACCAAGGCCCGAGCCAGACTCTTCGACAAACGCTGAAGCGAGCACCTCAGTAGACACAGAACTCCCGCCCCTGCCGGACTCGGCGGCGCGGCCGACAGCAGCATCCCGGCTCCCCCGCCGGCCGCGCTCGACTCGCCCTTCCGCCACAACAGGGAGGCTTGCCCAAATACCGTACCGGCACAGCAGTTACACCAGTACACCGCAACGTGCGGCCAAGCCCCTCAGTTCGCTGGTGGTCCGACCGGACAGCAGCAGCCCGGAGACCATGGCCTTCGCCGCCGGCCGGGAGTGAGTCTCCTCCGGCGCATGCTGCTCCGCCATGAGCAAGGTGCGCACGCACTCGTCTGACCGCCATCGGCGAGCCGGCTGCGTAACTCGCATCCTCGACGGAACCTGGCAAGTTCCGGCAAGTCCCTCGCTCCGCGGCGCAGCCGCGGGCAAGCTCTGGCACACAGATCGTCATCGGCGTTCGAGGAGGACATCATGGCCCTGATCAAGCTCGGGAAAGACCCGGAGAGTCCTAGCGGCGGCTCGCCCACGATCTACCTCCACGATGTCAAGGACAACTACCTCGTGCAGGGGTGGAAGGTGGAGGACGCCGAGCGCCTCCGGCAGATGGACATCCCCGGCCACGAGTCGGTGGTAGAGATCCCCCGGCGCATGGTGCAGTTCTTTCTGGAGATGGAGCAGAGCACCAAGGACACCGACCCGGAGGTGAAGAAGGATGACGAGGACCCCAACGTTTGAGGAGCTGTTCCGCGACTGCCGAAGGACAGCCGTCCATCTGGAGATGCGGGACGCCTACATGAAGTCGGACCTGGCCTTCATCGACTGGAAAGCTGGCACGACCTTCGACCCCGCCGAGCGCTGGGCCGACTGGCACGCCATCGTCACGGAGGCGACCGCACGAGGTGTCGAGGTTCGCCGGGCACGCATCGTGTCGACGCCCGTCAGCGAGTACATCCGCTTCGAGCACGCGGTAACGGACGGACTGAACATTGCCGCCGGGGAAGACGTGCGCTGGCTCTCACGCCGCCGAGCGACGGTGGTCGCACTCCCAGGCAACGACTTCTGGCTGTTCGACTCCCACCTCGTTCTCCTCAACCACTTCGACGGCGATGGCGAGAACATGGAGATGGAACTCACGGAAGACCCGGAGGTGGCCAAGCTCTGCGGGTCTGCCTTCGAGGCCGTGTGGGTACGGGCAACGCCACACGCAGAGTTCGAGTTGTCCTGAGAGTCCCAACAGCACCGTCGTGACGACATGACATCGCCATCTTCGAGCGTTCAGGAAGCCCGGAAAGCGCTCGGGAAACGCCTGGCTGAGATCCGGAATGCGGCCGGAATGAGCAAGCGGGAGCTGGCCGGACGCTGTGGGTGGCACGAGTCGAAGGCTTCGCGCTTCGAGAGCGGCACCCGTCTCCCCTCGGAGCGCGACCTTCGCGATTGGTGCTCCGCCTGTGGCGCGGATGGCCAAGCCGAAGACCTCATCTCGACGGCCCGCGGAATCGAGGGCATGTATGTCGAGTGGCGCAAGATGGAGCGCAACGGGCTCAAGTGGGCGCAGGAATCCGTCCTTCCCTTGTGGGAACGCACCCAGCGGTTCCGCATCTACTCGCCGTGGCTCATTCCCGGCCCCGTGCAGACCGCTTCGTACATCACCGCACTTCTGACCTCCATCCGCGACCGTCGCGGCCTCATCGACGATGTGCCGGCGGCTGTCAGGGTTCGCGTGGGGAAGCAGAACATCGTCTACGGCAATCACACGTTCGCCATCCTCCTGGAGGAGAGCGCGCTCCGGTACCGCATTGGTGGAGCGGAAGTGCTGGCAGGCCAACTCGGGTACTTGCTGAGCGTCATGGCGCTGCCTTCGGTGAGCATCGGGATTATTCCGCAATGTGTCGACCGGTCGCTCTGGCCCGTCGAGGGATTCTTCCTGTACGACGACAAGAGCGGCCGTCGTGATCGCCACCATGCGGGGCCTCGTCTCCCCGCGCCCGGTCACCGTCCATAACCGCGCCGGAGAGCCGCTCACGGTCCGCCCGCACAACGACCGGCCGCACCGAACCCAATGGGTCGGCGGCCCGGTCGCCCACACCTTCGAAGGGGTGCTCGCATGACCATCTTCCTCAATCCCGGCACGGACCCGACGACACAGAAGGCCGTCCACGACCTTCGCGCCTGGGGGCACAACCGCCAGGGTCTCGGCGTCGCCCTCATCTACGGCCCGGTGTCCGGCGAGGATCGGCTCTACCACTCGAAGTGCCCCGTCGACCAGCGCTCCGTGACCGCCCTGTCCGAGGCTCTGGACGAGATCGGTGCCCGCTGGACCGTGCTCAACCCCTGCGAGCGGAGCTTCATCGAGGAACTGGCCTCGTACGATGTGGCCCTCTCCAACCTGCACGGCCCGTATGGGGAGGACGGACGTTTGCAGGGCCTCCTGGACTACCTCCGAGTGCCGTACTGCGGGAGCGGGGTCTCGGCGTCTGCGGTGGCCGCTGACAAGATCCTCTGCAAGAGGGTGATGCTCAGCCTGGGGGTGCCCACCCCCGGCTGGTCCGTGTGGTCGGGAGGGCCGGCGGCCTGGACCGGGCGACCTGTGATGGTGAAGCCTCCCTTCGGGGGCTCCAGCGTCGGCATGAGCCTCGTTCGCGAACAGGCGGACCTTGGACGAGCGCTGACCGACGCTGCCGGCGAAACGGGCGACGACGTGCTCGTGGAGGAGTACGTGACCGGCACACCGCTGACCGTGGGGCTCCTGGAGCTGCCGGGTGGCTCCGTCGCCATCTTTCCGCCGCTGGCGACGGAAGCCACCGACGCCGAGTTCTACGACACCGACACCAAGCTCGACGCCGACTCCCGTGGAACCGTCGCCGTGCAGATCGCGGACCTGGCACCCAAGGTGCAGAGCGAAATCACCTGGCAGGTCAAGACGCAGTGGGACGGTCTCGGGCTGCGCGGGTCGGCTCGTATCGACTTCATGCTCACCTCGGATGGCGAGTCGTACGCGCTGGAGGTCAACTCCACCCCCGGCATGTCGCGTGACTCGAACTTCGTGGTGGGTGCCGCCACGCTCGGCTTCACGCACACGGATGTCGTCCTGGCGATGCTGCACGAGGCGCTCGGCCGCCAGCCGTACGATGTCCCCCTGCCCACTCCCGCGTTCTCCGGCACCACGTCGACTCGGGAGGCTGCCGTCTCACCGTAGGAGCCAGCCCGCTGTGCCGCGCGTCCACGATGTCCCCATGTGCCGACAGCTCATCGACCCCGCCGAGTGGGATCTGCACGGAGGCTGGGCCCTCGGGGACCGGACCGAATGGTCCAACCGGGCGTGCGGCCTGGCGTCGCTGCGGATGATCCTGCTCGCCTACGGCCGCGAAGCTCCAACGGTCACGGAGCTGCTGAAACTCGCGGTCAAGAACGAGGTACTGACCCCGCGTGGAGCACTTCACGCAGGGATCGCCAAGCTCGCAACCGACTTCGGTGTCCCCTCCCGCGCCGAGCCCGTCCCGGCGGGGGACCTGCGCGAACGCCTCGACGATGCACCCGTGATCGTGTCGGTGACGGAACAGCTCCCCAATGACGGCCGCTCAGGCGGCCACCTCGTGATTCTGCGCGGCTACGAGAACAGCTCCGACCCCGCGGTCTTCATCCGAGACCCTTCCGCGTGGGGCCAGACGCATGATCGAGTCCCCCTCAGTCGTCTGACCTCTTCCTACACAGGCCGCGCGATCACCTTCGCGCCCTTGAACAACGGAGAGTCTTGATGACCGAGGCAGCCAGCGACATGACCGAGGCCGAGGGCGGCCGGAGGATCGCCGTACTCGGAGAAATGCTGGAGCTGGGCGACGAGGCAGTGGAAGCCCACCGCGAGATGGGGCGCTTCGCAGCCGAGCGCGGTGTCGATCTCGTCATTGGAGTCGGAGGCGATCTTGCGAAGCAGCTCGCCCTCACGGCTGGTGCGGCGGGCGTCCCGGATATCGCGCTCGTGGGTGACAACGCGACGGCTGCGGCCTACCTCCAATCCATCCTTCGCCCCGGTGACGTTGTTCTCGTGAAGGCGTCGAGGGGCGGCCAGCTTTGGCAGATCGCCCAAGCCCTGACCGGCCAACCCGTCACCAGCCTATGAGCTGTCTGCTTCCCGGCCAGGGAACGGCGGACGGTCGGACGTGACAGCCCGAGCGCGGCCCACCGGGCAGCGCTTCGGCGAGGGACACTGGCAGAGGGGCGGCGGCGCGCGGGCGTCTCGTAGGCCCTCCGTAGAATTGGTGCGTTGTGGCCGAGTGCGAGAAGACCGGGATGACTGAGATGGCTGAGACGGCCGAGACCGCTGAGCGCGCCGGGCGGGCCGTGCCGGAGCCCGGGCGTGGAACGGGTACGGCCGGGCGGGCCGGGGAACGCATGATGAGCCGGATGTTCCCCGGCGGCACCGGACCCGCCGCCGACCCCGCGGGCTCCCACTTCGAGCGCCGTATCCGCAGCTTCCAGCCGCGCCGCAGCCGCGTCACCACGGGCCAGGCCGACGCGCTGCGGCGGCTGTGGCCCGTCTGGGGCCTGGACATCGACGGGCAGCAGGTGCTCGATCCGGACGAGCTGTTCGGCGGGCTGCCTGTCGTCCTGGAGATCGGCTTCGGGATGGGCGAGGCGACCGCGCGGATGGCCGCCGACGACCCGGGCACCGGAATCCTCGCGGTCGACGTGCACACCCCCGGCCAGGGAAACCTTCTCCGGCTCGCGGAGGAGAACGGGCTGGCCAATGTCCGGGTGGCCAACGGCGACGCGATCATCCTGCTCAGGGAGATGCTGCCGCCGGAGTCCCTGGACGGGCTGCGCGTCTACTTCCCGGACCCCTGGCCCAAGAAGCGGCACCACAAGCGGCGGCTGATCCAGCCGGAGTTCCTCACCCTGGCCGCGGAGCGGCTGAAGCCGGGGGCCGTGCTGCACTGCGCGACCGACTGGGAACCGTACGCCGAGCAGATGCTCGCGGAGCTGACGGCCCACCCCGGCTTCGAGAACACCCAGCCGGACGGCGGATACGCGCCACGGCCCGCCTTCCGGCCGCTGACCCGGTTCGAGGGCCAGGGACTCGACAAGGGCCATGTCGTACGCGATCTGTTGTTCCGCCGCGTATCGGATCTGCCGGATCTCCATGAACTGCCGGAACAGCCGCAACAGCCGGAACGGCCGTCCGCCTGACGCCGCCCGGCCCCGTAACCGCCGGTAGCGGCACAGGCACCATCGTCAGTGTCAGTGCCGCTCGTTAGGGTCGTCGGGTGTCGGAACCCACTCAGCAGCGCCTCGATCCGGGCCCGGCGATCCCCGTCTACGAGCGGCAGCAGCAGCTCGGCGACCTGTGGACCGCCGTGCCGGAGCCTGCCCGCAGGCGCTATCGGCCGCGCCGCGCCTTCTGGCGCCATCGGGCGGTGCGAGCGGGAGCCGTGATCACGCTGCTCGCGCTCTGCGGCCTGGTGATCCTGGCGCTCGTCCGGGACCAGACCGGCACCGAGGGCTTTCTGGTCGGCCTCGGGCTCGCCGTGCTGCCCGTACCGCTGCTGGTCGCGGCCTTCCGCTGGCTGGACCGCGTCGATCCAGGGCCCTGGCGGAATCTGCTGTTCTCGTTCGCCTGGGGCGCCTTCGCCGCCGCCTTGGTCGCGATCATCGCCAACACCTTCGCGATCCGGTGGATAGCCACCGCCACCGCCGATCCGGCGGGCGCGGAGTCCCTGGGCGTCACGGTGATAGCGCCGGTGGTGGAGGAGAGCGCCAAGGCCGCGGCGATCCTGCTGGTCTTCCTGTTCCGCAGACGGGACTTCACCGGGCTGGTCGACGGAGTCGTATTCGCGGGCTTCACCGCCACCGGCTTCGCCTTCACCGAGAACATCCTCTATCTCGGCAGCGCCTTCGGCGAGGACCGGAGCGCGGGCAGCGCGGGCCTGGCCTCCATAACGGCGGCGACCTTCTTCGTACGGGTGGTGCTGGCGCCGTTCGCGCACCCGCTCTTCACCGTGCTCACGGGCATAGGCTTCGGCCTGGCGGCGACGGCGGCCCGCCACCAGAAGATCCGGCGGCTGGTCCTCCCACCGCTCGGTCTGGTGCTGGCGATGGGCATGCACGCGCTGTGGAACGGCTCGACGTCGCTCTTCGGCCCGTTCGGCTTCTACGCCGTGTACGCGGTGTTCATGGTGCCGGTCTTCGGGCTGCTGACCTGGCTGGCGATCTGGAGCAGACAGCGCGAGCTGCGTACGGTCTCGGCCGAGCTGCCCGCGTACGCGGCGGCGGGCTGGCTGCCGGCGTCCGCGCCTCAGGCGCTCTCCTCGATGCGGGCGCGCACGGTGGCGCGCGATTTCGCGGCCCGTACGTACGGACGCCAGGCGTCCAGATCAGTCGGCGAGTACGAGGCGTTCGCGACGTCCCTGGCGTTTCTGCGCCATGACGCCCGGCGCGGCAGGACCGGCCCGGACTTCGTGGAGCGCGAGCAGGAGCTGCTGCACCATCTCTGGGAGCGCAGGGAGACGGCCGGGCCCGCCCTGACCTATGCCGCGCGGGCCACGGGCCGGGTGCCGGTGCCGCCGCCGTACATCGACTACGACGGCTACAACCCGTACCGCCAGTACTGACGGCCAACCGACCGGCCGACCACCGGCCGACGACGGGCTGATGACCGACGAGACCGGCGGCCCGGGCGTCGGGCGGCGCGGCTCAGGGAGTCACGTGGCGCGGCTCAGGGAGCCAGGCCCTTGCTGCGCAGCCAGCTCATGGGATCAACACCGGAGCCGCCCGCCGTGTGGACTTCGAGGTGCAGATGCGGCCCGGTCACATTGCCGGTCGCGCCGACCCGGCCGATGGTCTCGCCGGTGGTGACCTTCTGCCCGGCGGTGACGGTCATCGAGGACTGGTGGCAGTACCAGATCTCCGTACCGTCATCCAGCTCCAGGATGGTCCGGTAGCCGTACGAGCCCGACCAGCCGGCCGAGGTGACCGTGCCGCTGTGCACGGCCTTGACCGGCGTGCCTGTCGGAGCGGCGAAGTCCAGGCCGGTGTGGTAACCGGAGGACCACATGGAGCCGGACTCACCGTAGGTGGAGGTGATGGTGTACGAGGAGGTGGGAAGGGCGAAGCTGGCGGCCAGCTTCGCGAGGCGCTCCGCCTCCGCCTTGGCCCTGGCCTCCGCCTCGGCCTTCTTCTTCGCCTCTTCGATCTTCTTCTCGGCCTCGGTCTGCTGCTTCTTGGCCAGTGCCGCTGCCTGCTCGGCCGCCGCGCGCTCCGCAGCCGCCTTCTCCGTGGCGTCGGCCTCGTTCTGCTGCTGCTCGGCCTGCTGGAGGATCCGGGCCCGCAGCGCCTCGCCGGCGTCCGTGGCGCCCTGTTCCGCGTCCGCGGCCGTCATACCGGCGGTGGTGAGCGGTGCGCTGGCCAGCAGATCCGGCTCGGCCTCGTCGGCCGCCAGCGATCCCATGCCCGGGAGCGAACCGGCGTCGGGAAGGTTGTCCGTGATGGCGTCGGGCAGGGATATGGAGACCGCGGGCTTGTCCTGCGCGGTGGCCATACCGCCCGCGCCGACGGCGGCTATGACACCCACGCCGAGGACGGTGGAGCTACGGGCGAAGCCATTGCGCTGCTTACCGACGCGATGCCTGCCGCGTACCGGGCGTACGGACTCCTCGGTGGGATTCCACTCGCCCCATGCCCGCTCCGGCTCGGTGCCGAAGGAGGTGGTTTCGAAGGGGACCGTGGGGGCAGGCTGATTGGACGCCACTGAGGCGCACTCCTTTCCTTCCTTCTCGCCTACCGGGTTAGCTGACGGGTTCGGAGCAGGAAGGTCTCCTACGGTTGTCCTGAGCTGCGCAAGGCAGCAAAGAACTCCCGATTCACCCCAATTGGTGGTTCCCCGGTTCCCTTGCGGGATTCGGCGCGTGAGCACGGTGCCGACTCTTACGACGGCTGGGACGACCGCGCTGCGTTATCGAACGTTAATAGAGACCAGGCCCTTATTCCAAGCCGTTCCGGGTGATCATTAACAACTTCGCATCGGACACACCAGGGCACATGCATACGCAATCGGGCGAGCTGACTGCCTTTCAGCCCGCCCGGCATACCTGACGGTATGTCAAATGTTATGCGGAGGGATACCTGTCGATCACACACGGTGGTAACGGCCCGGCGGGCCGCGCGCGAGCACGCCCGGGACACGCGGGACGCCCGGGACACACGAAACGCGCGGGACACGTCCGCCAGGGAACGAGTCAGGGAACGAGTCAGGACACGAGAGGTATCGTCCTGCGCCGTTCCGGCTGGACCTCCGTGGGCCGGTTCACCGCCAGCAGCGCCATGTCGTCCTGGCTCCCGCCGCCCGTGTGCAGCCGTACATCGTCGATCAGCGCCTGGAGCAGTTCGTCGGGCCCTTGGAAGATCCGTCCGTCGAGCCGGTCGCGCGGCACATAGAAGACACCCCGGGAATCACGCGCCTCGGAGAGTCCGTCCGTGTAGAAGAGCAGCGTCGATCCGGCCGGGTATTTGGCCTGCTGGGCACGGTCCGGCCACGCGCCCAGTTCGCTCATCCCGAGCGGCAGCGCGGGATCGCGCGTCTCCAGCATCCGTACCGCGCCGTTCTCGCACATCAGCAGCGGATCGGGATGGCCTCGGTTGACCAGCCGCACCACACCTCCGTCGTGCGGGATCTCGGCGAGCACGGCCGTGGTGAAGCCTTCGAACGCGTCCAGCCCGCCACGTCTGGTCCCGTCGCGCGTGAGAGCGCGCTCCAGCCGCTGCGCCACGCCCTCCAGCGAACTCTCCTGTTCGGCGGCCTCCCGGAAGGACCCGATGACGACGGCCACCGCCTCCACCGCCTCAAGCCCTTTGCCTCGTACGTCGCCGACCACCAGACGCACTCCGTACGGCGTGTCCTGTACGGCGAAGAGGTCGCCGCCGATGAACGCGCCCTCCTGGGCCGCCTCGTACCGCGCGGCGATACGCAGCCCGCCGATCCGTTCGGCGGG
>NZ_FMDK01000439.1 GCF_900091995.1 Streptomyces sp. MnatMP-M17 | reverse complement strand
GGCGGTGGCTCCGAAGAGCCCGCGGCCCACCTCGTCGCTGTACGCGCCGAGGAGCAGCGGTGCCGCGTCGACCCGCAGACACTCCGGCACCATCGACGAACGCCAGTCCCCGCCGCCGTACTTGGAGTCCCACCGTCTGGCGTCGGACGCCGCCTCGCGCAGCTTGGCCACATCGCTGTGGCCCACGCGCAGCGGCGAGACCTCGCCCGACGGGTCGGAGCCCTGGCCGGAGCCCTGGCTGCTCCCGCCGTGCGCTCCCTGCGCCGCCTCCGCGACCGCCGGTTCCCGGGCGACCGAGGAGTCGGCGGGTGTTATCAGCCACCGGGAGGCGGGCGTCGCATAGGCGCTGACTGCGAAGGATCCGGCCAGGGACTGCCAGATGCCGCCGCCGCCCGCGCGGCGGCCCGCCAGATCCAGCCGGTACAGCTCCGTCGCCGCGCGCACCGCCTCCCCCACGTCGCGCGGGAAGGCGAGCCCGACCTCGGGGGCCGGATCCGCGTCCGCGAGGCCGATCTCATGGAGTGGGACGGGACGTCCCAGTTTGGCTCCGATGGCTGCGGCGATGAGATGGGGCGCCGCACCCTGCGGAACCATCCCCTTCGAGACCCATCGCGCCACGGAGGTCTTGTCGTAGCGAAGTGTCAGACCGCGCTGCGCCCCGAGGTCGTTGACCCGCCGGGCGAGGCCGGCGTTGCTGATTCCCGCGAGGGCGAGAACGGTGCCGAGCTTTTCGTTCGGCCCGCGTAGCTCCCTGGACATGCGTCACCCCTCGACACACAGACGGCCGCCGCGTCCGCGGCATAGGCGCGCGGCATTCGTAAACCCAGCGTAGTTCGCCACATCCCGACCGTTAAGGGGCGGAGTTTCGTATGGCGGGATTGTTGTCCGTGCTCCGTCCGGCGTTCAAGGCCCTGAGCGGCACGCCGTGCTCCCGGTGTGTAGCGTGCGCCCGGCCGTGCGCTCTTGGCCCGGCGGGAGCGGGAGCGCTTCCATGAGACCTGCGTGGGTCGGCCCACTGCGTACTGGAACCAGTGGGCTGGGGGATACCGCCGCCCCAATCCCCGCGGGCGGTGGATCAGTCCGGGAGGCGGCGAACGCCTCCCGGACTGAGCGTGTGCCGGTGCTGAAGTGCCGTGCCGAGCCCGGAGTTTGGCTGAAACACGTCCGTCGAGGAAGCGCCTTCGGAGCGCCGTTTCTCCGCCAAACGGCCAATGCCAGGGGCGCATTCGCATTTCCACGCGTGCTCCCGTAGGCCCTCCTGTGCGCTGTTGTCGTGGCAGCATGTTCCCGAACGGCTTCGGTTTCGGGCTGCTCGGAGTGGGCTGTTGAGCCTACTCTGTGGGCTCTTGAGCCTACTTCTCGACTTGTCCACAGGCTGTGGAGGCGGCGATGCGCTGGTTGGTGGGATGGAGCAGTATCGCCGCGCGCTTCGGCACGGCAGGGACGGCCGGATCGGCCAGGTCGGCCGGAGCCAACGGTTCGGCCGGTTCGGTCGGGGCCAACGGTTCGGCCGGTTCGGTGGGAGCCAACGGTTCGGTCGGGGCGAACGGTTCGGTCGGTTCCGCCGGGTCCGTCGGCGAGGACTACGAGGGCCGCAGCGTGCATCCCGTCGGCTCCCAGCTCCTGTGGGGCGACCCGGATCCGCTGTGGGCCGTGGGCGACTGGCGGCCCGACGAGATCCGGATCGTCACCGTCGATCCCTTCACCAGGCTGGCCGTACTGGGCTGTTGCGGCGCCAGCGACGAGGAACTGCGCGTCGGGCTGTTCGCCGCCCGAGGCGGCGCGCTGCGCCATCTCACCGCCTGGCCGGGCAGTTACACAGCGGTCGCCCAGATCGGCCGCCGGATCACGGTCGTGGGCGATCTGGCCGGCGCCAGGCCCGTCTTCTACACGCCCTGGGCGGGCGGCACCGCGTATGCCACCGCCGCCCTGCCGCTCGCCGATCTGATCGAGGCCCAGCTCGACATCGGGCATCTCGCCGCGCTCCTCGCCTGTCCCGAGACTCCGGAGGCGCTGCGCGACTCCACTCCGTACGACGGCGTCAAGCGCATCCCGCCCGGACACGCGCTGGTCCTGCGCGAGGGATCGCGCGAGATCACCGGGTACGAACAGGTCGCCTCCCTCGCCGTCGCCGGGCCCCAGCGGGACCCGGACCGTGCGGTGGAGGGCGTACGGGACGCCCTGGTGGAGGCCGTACGGGCACGGCTCCTGGCGCCGCGCCACGCGCCCGAGACCATGCCGCCCGATCCCGGGCCCGTCCCCGGCATGGGCCCTGCCGAACGGCGCGCCGCGCGCGGCGGACCGGTCCC
>NZ_FMDK01000039.1 GCF_900091995.1 Streptomyces sp. MnatMP-M17 | reverse complement strand
GCCCCGCCGTATCGGTGACCCGTACGGAGTCGACCCTCAACTGCTGGCCCAGTTCGGTCAGTTCTTCGCTGTTCATGTCACTCCTCGCGAGGTGAGCTCGACGTGCTGGAGGTGCTGGAGGTGCTGGAGGTGTTCGAGGTGTGTGGTCCGCCCGGGACCCTGGCCAGCTCGGGCGACGACGATTCGAGCGGTACGGTCCAGGAGCGGACCAGACCGAGCTGTACGGCCTGACGCGGCAGCACCGCCTCAAGCAGCCAGTCGGCGGCGACGCGCACCCGGTTGCCCGGCATGGCCGCCAGGTGGTAGCCGCGTGTGACGGCTCCCGCGAGCGGTCCGGACAGCGGCACGCCGAGCGGATTGGCCGCGGCCTTGACACCGCCGAGATCCACAACGAATCCCAGGTCGTTGTGGCGGTAGACCCGCTGCTCACCGTGGCCGAGTGTGGCCGCCACATTGCCGCCCGCCACCCGGCCCTGCCTGCTGGCGTGCTGGGCGGTCATCGGCGTGAACTGGCCGGGCCTGGTGAGGTCCGGTACGGCCGCGGCGTCACCGCAGGCGAACACCTCGGGATGGCCGGGCACATTCAGCCGCGCGTCGACCAGCAGCCTGCCCCGTTCGACCGGCAGTCCGACCTTGGAGACCAGCGGATCCGGTCGTACGCCCACACACCACACCAGCGTGTGGGTCTCGATGAACTCGCCGTCGTCCAGTGTGATCCCGGTCCGTGCCGCCTCCTTGACGGAGGTGCCGGTCCGTACGTCCACACCGCGCCGGCGCAGCACCCGGTCCGCGGTGACGGAGAGCCGGCGGTCCAGTTCGGGCAGGACGCGCGGTGCGATGTCGAGGAGCAGCCAGCGAGGTTTGCGCTGATGACACCAGGCGGGCTGTTTGCGGACCAGCGCGTCGGTGAAGAGCTGGCCCTGCGCGGCGACCTCGGTGCCCGTGTAGCCGGCTCCGACCACGACGAACGTGGCACGGGCCGCGCCCTCACGATGGTTGTCGGTGGCTGCGGCCAGCTCGATCTGACGGGTCACATGGTCCCGTAGATAGAGGGCCTCCGGCAGTCCCCGGAAGCCGTGCGCGTACTCGGCGACGCCCGGCACCGGAAGCAGCTTGTTGACACTGCCCACGGCGAGGACGAGCCGGTCGTACGTCAGCTCGCCGCGTTCGCCCTCCGGTCCCGTGTACTCGACACACCGTGACTCCAGGTCGACATGGTGGGCCTCGCCGAGGACGAGCCGTACACGCGGCAGAGTCCCCGGGAGAGAGACGGTCACCCGGCGCGGCTCCAGAATACCCGCGGCGACCTGGGGCAGCAGTGGGAGATAGAGGAAGTAGTCCGTCGGATTCAGCAGGACCACTTCCGCGGTGTCCCGGACGCGGTGGGAGAGCGTACGGGCAGCCTCGTATCCGGCGAATCCCGCTCCGATGATGACAATACGTTCTCGGCTCACATTCGACTCCGGAGTGTGACATATCGGGTCGTAAGGGTTGACTTGTCACGTGCCCGCCGACAGGGACGACAAACACCTCCCGCGCCGGGAAGGCGTGTGGAAGACGCTCGGAAGCACTGTGCGAGGCACCGCGT
This sequence comes from Streptomyces sp. MnatMP-M17, assembly GCF_900091995.1. Classification (GTDB taxonomy): domain Bacteria; phylum Actinomycetota; class Actinomycetes; order Streptomycetales; family Streptomycetaceae; genus Streptomyces. Next base: position 19,061 of record NZ_FMDK01000039.1, on the reverse strand, counting down.
ACGACGGTGTCCGGCACCGTGCGACCGCCCCCCACAGGCGTCTTCACCTGCCGGTTGACACGGTCGTGAGAGGTGGGAAGGTGGACGCAAGGGAGGAGCCGCCACCTCCCCCGGCAGAAACTCCCACGCACCGGCGCACGGCCGGCCCGCAGGAGGCGAGGAGAACGACGTGAGCGGCGACAGCGGCGAAAGCGGCGAGATCATGGGCGACGAGGTCTACCAGCCGGACGGCTCGGAGGTCATCGACGACGAGGGCATCCTCGATCCCGAGGACACTCTCCTCGACCGTGGCTCGGATCCCTTCGACGAGGGCTGGTCGCCGCCGGAGCGCCCGCTCGGTGTGGAGCACATCGGGACGACGGCCGCCGAGCAGCGCGCCGGAGAAACGCTGGACCAGCGGCTCGCGGAGGAGGTCCCCGATCTCACGGTTCCCATCGGGGACGGTATCGGCGACCTGCCGTACGGAGAGGGCGAGACGCTCGACGACGAGGTCGGCGACGACCGGTCGGGACGGCTGGTGGCGCCGGACGAGGGCGCGCACGAGGACGCCGAGAAGGACATGATCGCCAGCGATGTCGGTATCGACGGCGCCGCCGCTTCGGCGGAGGAGGCCGCGGTCCATCTCATTCCGTTCCCGGAGGACGAGATTCCCTTCCCGGAGGACGAGCCGGAACCCGAGTTCGAGTAACCCGGGCCCGAGTTCGAGTTCGAGTGAACCGTCAGACCGTCAGACCAGGACCGGCACACGCGGTACGCGCGGCAGGCGCGGTACGAACATGGCCGGAGCGGGCAGCGGGACAGGCTCCCGCCGCGCCGCGTCGAGCCCTCCGAGTGGTGTCCACGGCACACGCGGGATGTCCTGCGGGCTGCGGACACTTCTGGTGAACCAGATGACTTTGCCCTCGGCCGTGGCGCATGTACCCCAGCTGTCGCTCAGCGCGGCGACTCTGGCGAGCCCGCCGCCACCGGCCGTGAGCAGCCGCGGCATGCGCGGGCCGTTGTCCTCGACGGAGGACGTGAGATGCCGGCCCGTCCAGCGGAGTTCAACCACACAGCGATTGTCGTCACCGACATGACGAAGGACATTGGTCAGCAGTTCCTCGATACCTTTGTCGACAGGCGCTATATGCAGGTCGAGCTTCCACCGCCGAAGATGCGCGGCGACGATACGCCGGAGTTGTGGAACACGCTCAAGAGAGGCGTGCAGTTCGACCACATAACGACGGTCGAGCGGATCGGTCATGGTCGAGGCTCCTCGCAGAGAGGCCCACGAACTTCACCACGTTGGATCAAACACCGTCGGATCAGCACCGCGTTGGATCAACGACCCCCGAGCACGAAGCGTGAGCAAAAGCCACTTCTGGGTCATCCTCAGGGTGAGGTGAGCCGTCCTTAAGCGCAACACGAGAGGGCCCGAGCTCGGCTGTCGGCTGTCCGAGAGCCCAAAGAGCCCCAAGAGCCCCAAGAGCGGAGTCGGCTACCGGCTCTCCAGGAGCACCTGGATCTCTTCCTCCTGATCACCGAAGGCCGTACCGACATCGTGGACGGTGAACACGGAGGCCAGCGTTCTGCGCATGCTGTCCACCGCCGAGTAGCCGCCCTGGAGCGTGGCCGTGAGCGGTGCCGTCAGCCGCGCCGGGCCCGGCTTCCTGCCCGGATGGGAGGCGTCGAACGTCGCGAGCCACACGGTGGGCCGCCGCTCGGCCACGTCCTTCGGTACGTCGTCGGGCGCGCGATCACAGGCGAAGGCCGTACGGAGCACACCGAACACCGCGTGCGCGTCCTCCTTCGCGCCGTCGGTGAGCGCCACCACGACCTCGTCCACGGGATGATTCACACTCTTCACGTCGATCGCTCCTCTCCGTTCACCACCCTCTCCCCCGCCGCCGCGGTGTGCGACCGGACCGCACCCTGCCGGGTCGGGCCAGGGTCCAACCGGGCGACGCTACGCTCCGAGTTCCTTGAGGAATGTTGTGCAGAAGGCGTCGAGGTCGTCCGGCTTCCGGCTGGTGATCAGGGTGCTGGGCGCGGACGTACAGACATGGACCTGCTCGTCGACCCAGGTGGCGCCCGCGTTGCCGAGATCGGTCCGCAGGCTCGGCCATGAGGTCAGCGTCCTGTCGCGCACCACATCCGCCTCGATCAGCGTCCATGGCGCATGGCAGATCGCCGCCACCGGTTTGCCCGCGTCGAAGAAGCCCTTGACGAACGACACGGCCGCCGCGTCCATCCGCAGGGCGTCCGGATTGGCGACACCACCGGGAAGCACCAGCATGTCGTAGTCGTCGGCGGCCGTCTCGGACACCGTGCGGTCGACCGGGAAGGTGTCCGCCTTGTCGAGATGGTTGAACGCCTGGATCTCACCCGGCGCCGTGGAGACCAGTACACGCTCTCCGCCCGCGTCGCCCACGGCCTTCCACGGCTCGGTCAGTTCGACCTGCTCCACTCCTTCGGGAGCCGCGAGGAATGCCACACGCATGTGATCACGTCCTTTCCCGCGCTGTCCTGCTCGCTCGTACGACTCGTCTCGTACGACTCTGCCCGTACACCTCTTCCCATACCCAGAAATTCTCGCTGATTCCGGGCATATGCCAGGCGTACGGACGCGTCGAGCGGTTCAGAGACGTTTCGCGTCGGGCGCGGTCGCGGTACGCAGCCGTGCGGTCACGCTCGCGGTACGGCGGCGCAGTCGCTGGAGAGGCGTGGGCGGCAGCTCGCGGGCCGCGCCACGGGCGTAGTAACGCTCGACATAGAACTGGCCGGCGGACAGCACGCTGGTGACGACGATGTACCAGATGGTCGCCACCATCAGCAGCGGGATGACCTGGTACGTACGGTTGTAGATGAGCTGCACGGAGTACAGCAGGTCCTGTACGGCGAGGACGCTGACAATGCTCGTCCCTTTCAGCGTGCCGATCAGCATATTGCCGGCGGTGGGCACGATGGAGCGCATCGCTTGCGGCACGATGATCCGGCGCAGCACCCGCCACCGGCTCAGCCCCAGGGACTGCGCGGCCTCGGTCTGGCCGGCGTCCACGGAGAGGATCCCGCCGCGTACCACCTCCGCCGCGTAGGCCGCCTCGTGCAAGGTGAGACCGATCAGCGCGGTGAGTCCGGCGCCGAAGAGATTCACGGTCTTGAAGGTGAGGAACTCGGGACCGAAAGGGATACCGATGCCGAGCGTCGGATACAGCGCGCCGATGTTGAACCAGAACAGGAGCTGTACCAGCAGCGGAGTGGATCTGAAGATCCATACGTATCCCCAACTGATCGTGCGCAGCACGGGGTTGGCGGAGAGCCGCAGCACGGCGAAGACCGTGCCGATGACAAAGCCGAGCACCATCACGCCCGCGGTCAGCCAGAGCGTGAGCAGCAGCCCGTCGAGCACGGCGGGCGTGGTGAAGTACTGGCCCACCACGCTCCACTGGAACCGCTGGTTGCGGACGACCGAGTTGACGGCCATCGCGAGGACCAGCAGCGCGGCGACGGCGGACAGCCACCGTCCCGGATGCCGGCGCGGCACGATACGGGAGGCCTCATCGGCGCGCGGCGGAATCGGTTCGCGTCCAGGAGGCACCGCGTCCGATACGTGGAGGACATCGGGCGAGGGCGATGGCGATACAGACATGGAGGGCTCCGGCGGGAGTGCGATCGGCGGTGGTCGGCGTACTCCGGGCGCTCCGGATACCCCAGGTGCTCCGGGTATTCCGGACGTCATCACGCACCGCGTCCCTCAACACGGCCGGTACGGCCCGGTGTTCACCACGGTCACTTCAACGGACCGTTGTGCGCACAGGAGCCGGACGCGTTTCGATCGTACGGCCCGGAGCCGCGCGCTTGTCAAGGACGCCTCGGCGCCCGACCACGGTGCCAACACCGGGACCGCGGTGCGAGCACCGGTTGACTTCGGTGAAAGTCCCGTGCTCAATTGGCTGCATGCAGAAGCAGCTGCCGTTGGTCACCCGCGGCCACATCGACTTCGGTCGAGTGTGGTCCGCCTCTTGTTGCGCCTGATCGCACCTGACCTCGGCAGCGGGCCGCCCGACCGGCCCCTCCCTCCCTCGGTGACCCCGTCGCGGGCCGAGTTCCCGCTCCTCACCGGGCGCACGCTGCCGTCTTCCTCCTGACGCTCCACGCGCCATTCCGCTTCCACGCGCCACTCAGCTTCCGCCGTTTCCGCCGTGTCCGCGGTCTGCCCAGGGTTCCTTCGGCATGCCCTCTTCCGCGTACGCGCCGCGTTCCTCCGCCGTACGAAAGGTCCGTCATGCCTGTGGAGTTCCTCGGTATCGCCGCCACCCACGACGGGTCGGAGACGAGTCCCCGCTCCGGCGCCGCGTTCGACAAGGAGTACACGCTCAAGCTGGCCCGCGCCCATGAGGACCACGGCTGGGACCGGGTGCTGTTCGCGTACGGCTCGGGCTCGCCCGATCCCGCTCCGGCCGCCGCGTTCCTCGCCTCCCGTCTGGACAGGCTCCAGATCCTGCTGGCGCACCGGCCGAATGTCTCGTATCCGACCTTCGCCGCCAAGACGTTCGCGACGCTGGACCGGATCAGCGACGGCCGGCTCACGGTCCACTTCATCACCGGCGGCAACGACCATGAACAGGGCCGCGAGGGCGACACGCTCACCAAGGACCGGCGCTATTCGCGTACGCGTGAGTACATCGAGATCGTCAAGCGGATCTGGACCACGCACGAGGCCTTCGACCACGAGGGCGAGCACTACCGCTTCCACGACTTCGTCAGCGATGTCTTCCCGGTGCAGCAGCCGCGCCCGGACGTCTCGTTCGGCGGCTCCTCGCCGGCCGCGTACGAGGCGGGCGGCGCCGAGGCGGACATCTACTGCCTGTGGGGCGAGCCGCTGGAGAGGACCGCGGAGCAGATCGAGGCGGTGAAGGCCGCCGCGCGCGCGGCCGGGCGCCCGGCACCGCCGCGTATCCAGGTGGCCTTCCGGCCGATCATCGCGCCGACGGAGGAACTCGCCTGGGAGAAGGCCCATCGGACGGTGGACACGATCAAGGCCCGCCGGGAGCAGGGCGATGCGGCCCTGGTGCGCCGCTATCGCCGAGGCGAGCCCGAGAACACCGGCTCGCAGCGGCTGATCGCGATCGCGGAGTCCGGCGAGCGCTATGACCGGGCGCTGTGGACGCCGACCGCCGCGGCCACCGGTGGCGCGGGTAACTCCAACGCCCTGGTCGGGACGCCGGAGACGGTCGCGCGGGCGCTGCTCGACTACTACGACCTGGGCGTGGACATCATCTCCGCCCGCGGTTACGACCTGCTGGGCGACGCCATCGACTTCGGACGCCATGTCATCCCGCTGGTGCGCGAAGAGGTCGCCGAGCGGGATGCCGAACGGGACACCCGGCAGGACGCCGAGCGCGCGGCCCTTGGCACGCCGAACCTGGTCGAGGCCGGCTGATGACCTCCGTCGCCGAACCCGGCGGTCTGACCTGGGTACGGACCGCCCTCTCCGATCCGCTGGTGCTGCCGATGCTGCGCGAGCTGGACCAGGAGTACACCGCGCGCTACGGCCAGTCGGCGCACGGCGAACTGTCCCGCTATCCGGCCGAGGAGTTCGATCCGCCGCACGGTGTCCTGCTGCTGTTGCTGGAGCACGGCGAACCGGTCGCGGGCGGAGCGTTCCGCAGGTACGACGACACCACGGCCGAGCTGAAGCGGATCTGGACCCACTCCGCCCACCGGCGGCGAGGACTGGCCGCGCGGGTGGTCGCGGAGCTGGAGCGGATCGCCGCCGTTCGCGGCTACCGCCGGATCCATCTGACCACCGGACCGCGTCAGCCCGAGGCCAGAGGGCTGTATCTGACGACCGGTTACACACCGCTGTTCGACACGGGCGCCGATCCGGAGACCATCGGCCCGCTCCCGTTCGAGAAGCACCTCACCGACCGCCGCTCCTCCGAAGGAAAGGTGTAAGCCCGTGCACACCCTGATCCCGGGCCGTCGCCGCCGACTGCCGGCCGCCGTGCTGGCCGCTCTGCTCCTGCCCGTCCTGGCGGGCTGCGGTACGGACACGTCGTCCGGGCCGGAGACGGCGGGCGCCGCCTCGCCCGCGCCGTCGGACGATGTCACCGCCTCGCTGACGAAGAACGCCGAGCTGGCGAAGCTGCTGCCCGAGAACGTCCGCGCGCAGGGAACCTTCCGGATCGCCTCCGCCGTGGGCGCGCCGCCCAGCGCGTACTTCCCGGACGCGTCGTCCCATCAACTCGCCGGTCTCGACATCGACATCGCGGATGCCGTCGGCAGACTGCTGGGACTGAGACCGGAGCGGCAGGACGCCAGTTTCGAGGCGATCCTGCCCGCGCTCAGCAGCGGCAAGTACGACGTGGGCACCGGAAACTTCGGTGTCACCGACGAGCGGCGCAAGACGATCGACTTCGTCACCTATATCAATGACGGACAGGGATTCGCCGTCCGCAAGGACGACAACAGCCTGAACAAGGTGACCCGTCTCGACCAGCTCTGCGGCAAGACCATCGGTACGGGAGCGGGCACCACCTTCGAGGCGACCTTGAACTCCCAGAAGGGTGTCTGCGCGGACGCGGGCAAGAAGCCGTACACGGTGCGGGTCTTCTCCGAGAACGGCGCCGTCCTGACCAGTCTTCAGCAGGGCCGGGTCGATGTGGTCATGTCGACCATCAACGGTCTGCGCCACCAGGCCTCGCAGCCGGCGGCCGGAGTCAGATTCCTGGGCGAGTTCCACCGGCTCGATGTCGGTTTCGCCTTCGACAAGGGCTCGCCGCTGCTCAAGGCGTTCCAGGGCGCTGTCAACGAGCTGATCGACAACGGCACATACGCCCGGATTCTCAAGAAGTGGGGAACGGAGGACTCCGCCATCGAGGAGTCCCGGATCAGCCCGCCCGAGACGACGTAGCGGCAGGAGCCTTTGATGGATAGCGCAACCGGCACGGCGGCCGACAGACCGTCCGTACCGCCGCCCGTACCACCGTCGTCCTCCGCGGCGCCGTCCGACGCCCTGTCGTCGTCCGCTCCTTCGCCGAAGAAGGAGTCATCGCCACCGAGCGCGGCGGAACTCGCCGCGCTGAAGGTCGTGCCCGCGCGTCATTACTGGCGCTGGGTGGCCGGTGCCGCCGCGCTGGTCGTCGTCGCGCAGTTCGTACACGGTCTGGTCACCAATCCGGGCTGGGACTGGGACACCTTCTTCCTCCATCTCTCCACCGACACCGTGCTGAAGGCCGTCTGGGTGACGCTCCAGCTCACCGCGTACGGCACCGCGCTGGGCTTCGCCCTCGGTGTCGTCCTCGCCTTTATGCGGCTGTCGCGCAGTGTGATTCTCCAGACGGTCGCCTGGACCTATATCTGGGCCTTCCGCTCGATCCCACTCATCGTCCAGCTTCTGTTCTGGTTCAATCTGGCCTATCTCTACCAGGAGTTGGGCGTCGGCGTTCCCTTCGGTCCCGTCCTGTGGAGCTTCGACACGATGAACCTGGTCGGCGCCATGTCGGCGGCCGTCATCGGTCTGGCGCTCCATCAGGCGGCCTACGCGGCGGAGATCGTGCGCGGCGGGATCATCTCCGTCGAGAGCGGACAGCTCGAAGCCGCGGCGGCGCTGGGCATCCCCCGGCTGCGTCAGATACGCCGCATTCTGCTGCCGCAGGCGATGCGCGGGATTCTGCCCAACGCCGCCAACGAGGTCATCTCCCTCTTCAAGGGCACCTCGATCGTGTCCGTGATGGCCATCGGCGAGCTGTTCTACCAGGTACAGGTGATCTACGGCCGCAACGGCCGGGTCGTACCGCTGCTGATGGTCGCCACCGCCTGGTACATCCTGCTCACCACACTGCTGTCCGTCGCCCAGTACTACGTGGAACGGCACTTCGCGCGCGGAGCCGAGCGCACTGCGCCGCCCACTCCGCTCCAGCGAGCCAGGAGCTTCACCCGCAGAGTACGGGCCGCTGCCGCCACCGGAGGATTTCCGCGATGAGTACAGACACAGACACCGCTCCCCTGATGGTCGATGTACGAGGTGTGCACAAGAACTTCGGCGCGCTGGAGGTGCTCCGCGGCGTCGACCTCCAGGTCCGCACCGGCGAGGTCACCGTCGTACTGGGCCCGTCGGGCTCGGGAAAGTCGACGCTGCTGCGCAGCATCAACCATCTCGAAAAGCTCAACCGCGGCTACGTCAGCATCGACGGCGAGCTGATCGGCTACCGCCGCTCCGGCTCCAAGCTGCATGAGCTCAAGGAGAGGGACGTACTGAAGCAGCGGCTGCACATCGGCTTCGTCTTCCAGAACTTCAATCTCTTCCCGCATCTCACCGTGGTCGAGAACATCATCGAGGCTCCTGTCTCGGCGCTGCGCCGCCCTCGTAGGACCGCTGTCGAAGCGGCCGAACGGCTGCTGGAGCGGGTCGGTCTCGCCGACAAGGCCCATGCCTATCCGCGGCAGCTCTCCGGCGGTCAGCAGCAGCGTGTGGCGATCGCCCGCGCGCTGGCGCTGGAGCCCAAGGTGCTGCTCTTCGACGAGCCCACCTCGGCGCTCGATCCCGAACTGGTCGGCGAGGTCCTCGATGTCATCAAGGATCTGGCCCGCAGCGGCACCACCATGATCGTCGTCACTCATGAGATCGGCTTCGCCCGTGAGGTCGCCGACACCGTCGTCTTCATGGACGACGGTGTGATCGTCGAGCAGGGCCCGCCGGCCGAGGTGCTGGACCGGCCGCGCCACGAGCGGACCAAGGCGTTTCTCTCCAAGGTGCTCTGACCTCACGCTTCCTCGCTCACGCTTCCCTGCCCGCTCTGTCCGTCAACCCGTCTTTCCCACGAGGAGCCCTCCGTGCCGTCCAGACCTGTCCTCCGTACCACCGCCGCCCTTCTCGGCCTTGTCGCCGCGCTCTCCCTCTCGGCCTGCGGCAACTCCGCCGACGGCGCCACCGATGAGGTGGTGGCCAAGGACGGGGGCAAGGACGGTCTGCGGATCAACCTCAGCCCGGACCAGAAGCGGATCACCACGCCCAAGGTGGACTCCATCGCCGCGCTCCTGCCCGCGGCGATCCGCGAGCGCGGCACTCTTGAGGTGGCCGACTCGGCCGGGTCCGTACCGCCGTTGTCCTTCTACGCCACCGACGACAAGACCGTCATCGGAGTGGAGTCGGACATCGCCTCACTGATCGCGGATGTGCTCGGGCTGAAGCTGAGCTACAACACCGTCGACTGGGCGAATATCTTCGTCGGTCTCGACAGCGGCAAGTACGACGTGGGGATCAGCAACATCACCGTCACCGAGGAGCGCAAGGAGAAGTACGACTTCGCCACCTACCGGCTGGACAATCTTGCCTTCGAGGCGAAGAAGGGCGGCGACTGGAAGGTCGCGAGCCCGAAGGACGTGGCGGGCCGGACCATCGGTGTCGGCTCCGGCACCAACCAGGAGAAGCTGCTGGTCGACTGGAGCAAGCAGAATGTGAAAAACGGTCTCAAGGCGACGGACATCAAGTACTACCAGAATGCGAGCGACTACTATCTCGCCCTCGGCTCCGGACGTCTCGACGCCTATCTCGGGCCCAACCCGGTCGCCGCGTACCACGCCGCCTCCACCGGAGAGACCGAGATCATCGGCACCTACTCGGGCGGCGGCGCCGATGTCCAGGGCAAGATCGCGGCCACCACGAAGAAGGACAACGGTCTGATCAAGGCCCTCCACGAGGCGCTCGGCACCGTGATCGGGAACGGTACGTACGAGAAGGTCCTGGCGCGCTGGGGACTGTCGAACGAGGCCGTGACATCCTCCGAGCTGAACCCGCCCGGACTGCCGAAGACCGAGTAGCCGCACCGCGCACGCTCCGGGCGGAGCAGACCCGCCGCTGTCCGGGGCCGCCGCCGTACCTCCGAACGGGTTGTCGGCGTCCCGGCCCGTGTGTCGCCCGCCGTGGGAGAGTCGGTCGGCGCGCTCCGCCGATGAGACTCGCCCATGTGACGGATACCCAGGGAGAAGACGGCCGGCCGGGTCAGGTACCGGAGGACAGCGAAGGTACGCCCACGCCCGTCATCGTGGAGAGGCTCGATCCGGAGCAGTCCATGGTGCTGCGCCAGGTGGGCCGTGAGTGGGCGCGGGTGTCCGCCGCGCGTGACGCGTGGCGCGCGGCGCTGCCCGTGGATCCCGATATCGGCCGCTATCCCGAGCCCGCGCAGATCGTGCCGGCGCGCTTCGACCGGATCGTACGCGTACCTCCGCTCGGCGGGCTGCCGTTGCCCGCCGAGACGGGCGACATGGCGACGGTCGAGAGCCGGACGGAGCCGAGCGGTCCCGGTACGCGGATCCGGCACGCGATTCTGGGAGCGCCGCTGCGGAGCACGGCGATGGCGCGGGAGCGGATGCGCAAGATCGTGGCACTGCCGGTGCTCTCGGCGGACGCGCTGTCGTCGGTCGCGTACGGTCCCGAGGCGCTGCTCGCCGTACTGGTGCTGGCCGGTACGGCGGGACTGGCCTATTCGGCGCCGGTGGCCGGAGCGATCGTCTTTCTGATGCTGGCGGTCGGGCTGTCGTACCGTCAGACGATCCGCGCGTATCCGCACGGCGGCGGCTCGTACATCGTCGCGACGGACAATCTCGGCCGGGTGCCCGGGCTGATGGCCGCGGCCGGACTGCTGACGGACTATGTCCTCACGGTCGCCGTCTCCGTCTCGTCCGGGATGGCGGCGGTCACCTCGGCGCTCCCCGGGCTGTCGGACGATGTGGTCCTGATCGGCCTGCTGGTCATCGCCGTTCTGCTCGCGGGAAATCTACGCGGCGTCAAACAGGCCGGAGCGCTGTTCGCCGCGCCCACCTATGCGTTCATCATCGCCATCCTGTCGCTGGTGGCCGTGGGGCTCTACGACGCGGCCGGGCGCGGCTTCGAGGCCACTCCGACCCCGCCGCTGCACGCCGTCGAGGGCGTCGGTCTGCTGCTGGTGATGAGGGCGTTCGCCTCCGGCTCGACGGCGATGACCGGTATCGAGGCGATCTCCAACGCGGTGCCCGCGTTCGAGCCCGTCTCCTGGCGCAACGCGCGCACGACACTGTCGTGGATGGTCGGGCTGCTCGTCACACTGTTCGCCGGCACGATCGCGTTGGTCCATCTGACCGGTGTCGTACCCGAGTCTCGGGAGACGGTCCTGTCGCAGCTCGCGCATATCACCTTCGGCTCCGGCGGTATGTATATCTTCATCCAGGCGGCCACGGCACTGATCCTGCTGCTCGCGGCGAACACCGCGTACAACGACTTTCCCCGGGTGCTGTATCTGCTGGCACGCGACAGCCACGCGCCACGGATCTTTCTGCGGCTGGGCGACCGGCTGGCGTTCAGCAACGGCATCATGCTGCTCTCCATGGCGGCGGCGGTCGTCTATGCAGCCTTCGACGGGAAGACCGCCTCACTCATTCCGCTGTACGCCGTCGGAGTCTTTCTCGCCTTCACCCTGTCGCAGTGCGGCATGGTGGTCCACTGGTGGCGCAGACGCGAGCGGCACTGGCGCAAGAGTCTCGCCTTCAACGCGGTCGGCGCCCTGCTCTCGGCCGTGGTCTTCATCACCGCGGGCATCACCAAGTTCACCGAGGGAGCCTGGCTCGCCCTACTCACCGTCGCCCTGTTCCTGCTGGTGACGACCAGGATCCGGCACCACTACGACATGGTGCGCCGGGCGGTGCGGCTGCACTCCCGGCTGATCGAGATTCCGAGCCGTACGCTGCCGCCGCGGCCGGAGAGCCGTAAGACCCGTGCCGAGGGAGCCGACGGTGCCGAGGGGCCGTCAGGCCTGCTTCCTCGGAGGGAGCGGCACCCGGAGAAAGAGGAGAGAGAGGAGAGGGAAGAGACACCCGAGGAGATCCGGCATCTCTCCGTCGTCCTGGTGGACGCGCTGCATCAGGCGAGCATGCGCGCGATGGCCTACGCGGCCTCCCTCCAGCAGCCCGTTCTCGCCCTGCATGTCAGTCCGAGCGACGAGGACGCCGAACGCTTCCGTGAAAGCTGGCTCCTGTGGGGCGACCATCTGCCGCTGAGAATCGTCCTCTCGCCCTATCGGGCCATCGTGACCCCACTGATCAGCTATATCGAACAGCTCCACCATCAGCGTCCCGATCTGACCATCACCGTGATCCTGCCGGAGATCGTCGTACGGCACTGGTGGCACCGGCCGCTCCACAGCCCGCTCGCCGGCCGGCTGCGGCGGGCGCTTCGGCCGCTGTCGAAGATCGTGGTGACGACGGTCCCGTTCCATGTGGATGGATGACGAAAGAACGGATTGAATGCCCATCACCCATCCCAATTGGTCGGTTTGTCCGTTTCGATCTAGGGTGAGCGATGGCACCGCCCAGATAGGGCAAGTGCGACTACACGAGGAGCCCATGATGCTTTCTCAGACCATCAGGCCCGGAGAAATCACCCTGGACCACTACGCGTTGGGTGCGGCGATGGCCGAGCCGGAGGCGCCCGTCAGTGATGCGCCGGTGTACGCGCCGGAAGCCGCCGGTCTACTGCTTCTGCTGCTTCTGCTGTCCCCGAAGGAGCCGAAGGAGCCCAAGGGCCTGTGAGCCAGGACCGGTCGCGGACCATTTACCAAGAATCAGCGGCCGGCCTGGCACGACGTGCCCTCGGCGCCCTGCGGGGTGCCGGGGGCACGGCCATGGTCGCCGAACATGTCGAGAGCGAGCGGGATCCCGGCGCCGCGCTGGCCGCCATCCGGATCCTCGGCGCCGATGTCCTCGCGCCCGCCGTGCTGGGCGGCGCCGCGTTCCATCCGCTGGACGCCGAGGCCGTGGCCCTCTCCTTCACGGCCCTGCCGCCCTCCCGGGTCGAACCGCTCCCGCCGCCCGCCGGGCCCGAGGAGCCCTGGCTGATGGCCTGGCGCGACTGGGGCACCGTCACTCTGCTGACGGTCCTCACCAGCGGTGACACCGCGCGGATGACGGCACCTCGGCCGTCCTCGCCGCCGGCCGGTGCGCCCGCCGTCGAGGACGGCACGGGATGGGCGGCCTGGTCGGTCAGGATGGGCCGGCTCTGCGCTCTGGCGTTGCCGGGACTGGAGAGTCCGGTGCATGACGCGGCGCGCGCCGCACCGCTGGCGCTGGCCCGCGGAGCCACCCGTGCCGTGCTGCGCAGGGACTATCCCACCGCCGCGCGGATCGTACGGTGGCTGGCCTGGCTCCGTGCGGACGGTGTGGAGCTGCCGCTCGACCCGGTACCGCTGGTGGAGCACATCGCTCTGATGGCGGGAGGCGACCGGCTGGCGCTGGACACGGCGATCGCGCGCCGTCTGGCCGCCGTCTGACCGGCGCTCGATCCCCGTTCGCTCCTGATCGCTTCCCCGCCGTTCCGTTCCCCGCCGTTCCCTGACGTTCCCGCCGTTCCTTGCCGGTCCCACCCGTTCACCTCCGATCAACAGACCTTGTCTGAGTGATCGTCACCCGATCGGACCGAGATCCCGCCATGCCGATGTCCGTCGCACAAGCCGCCCACCGGATCACCTCCCTGGCGCTGACCTGGCTCCACACCCACCGCGAGCACGGCGCGCTGCCACCCGGCACCACCGCCGAACTCGCCGAGCCCAACAGCGTGTACAAGCCGCTGGGCGAGACCGCTCTCGCCGCCTCCCTCGTCCTGCGCGAGGCGGTGGCCGGCACCGTCGAACTGCGGCTCGCCCGTGAACTGCTCGACTTCAGCTGGGAGCAGCTCGGCGCCGGAGCCATGCTCCATGAACGGCTGCTGCGCTATCCGATGATGAGTGATCCGCTGGAGACCTACGCCCACTTCGCCCGCAGCGGTTACCGCCACCAGGCGCTGGACCGGCTGCTCACGCACACCACCTCGCTCCGCTCGGCCCGCGCCGTCGAGGTGATGCCCAACCGGCGGCTGGCGATCGCCAACGCCGCCCGTGTCGGAGGCTTCGACCAGGGCGACGGCCGCGCCGTCGACTGGGCCGCGCTGACCGAGGCCACCTGGTTGGGCTCATTCCCGGAACCGTGGCTCATCGACTGGATGACCGCCTACAACATGACGCACACCGTCTTCCATCTCACCGACTGGGGCCGTACTCCGGCCGGTCTGCCCGTCGAGTCGGCCCGCTATCTCGCCGACTGGCTGCCCGCCTGGATCGATATCTGGGCCGAGATCGGCGAGTGGGATCTGGTGGCCGAGCTTATGATCGTCGCGAGTTCGCTGCCCGATCCGTACTGCGATCCGGCGGACTGGGAGCGACTGGCCCGTCTCCAGCACGAGGACGGGCTGATGCCCCGCGACGGACACCCCGTCAGCGAGGATCCCGGCGAGCGCTTCGCGGCGCACCACCACACCACTGTGGTCGCCGCGGTCGCCGGTACGCTCGCCCTCTCCCGTACGCTCGGCGCCCGTCCATGACAGCGGGAGCGATGGAAACGACGGCGCCGACGGCCCACGACCGGGCGGTGCGACGGCCGGAGTGGGCCCATGGTCCCGCCTCGGCCATCGCCGCCTCGGCGCGCGGCGCCAGCGGTGTGGCCGTCGCGATCCGTCAGGGCGAGCGGCGGGCCGTCATGACCTACGGCAGTACCGCGTACGGCGGCGCTCCGGTCACGGCCGACACCCGGTTCGAGACGGGCTCGCTCACCAAGTGCTTCACCGCGCTGCTGCTCGCCGAACTGGCCGCGCGCGGCGAGGTCTCGTACGGCGATCCCCTCACCCGGCTGCTGCCGCCCGGCTCCGTTCCCGCGCCGCGCGGCGGGCCGATCACACTGCTCCATCTCGCCACCCACACCTCGGGGCTGCCCCGGCTGCCTCCCGGACTGCTCGCCGGAGCGGCGCCGCGCTGGTTCAGCAATCCGTACGCCGGTTTCCGCACCGACGATCTGCTGCGCGCGCTCGCCAGGACCCGTCCGTCCGCCCGGCCCGGCGAGCGGGTGCGGTACTCCAACTTCGGTGTGGGGCTGCTCGGCCATCTCCTCGGCCGTGCGGTGCCCGGCCGGCTGGGGTACGGGGAGCTGCTGGCGGACCGGGTCCTGGAGCCGCTCGGGCTGCACCGCACCGGCTGTGCGCCGGGCCTTCGACAGGCCACCGGCTACTGGCACGGCCGCGCCCGGCCGCCCTGGCGGATCCCGGGTCTCGCCGGAGCGGGCGCGGTCCGCTCCAGCGCCCGCGATCTGCTGACGCTGCTCGACGCCCTGCTCGACGCCTCGCCGGGCACTCCGGTCGGCGACGGCGACGGCTCCGTACCGCTGCCCGCGCCAATGCGTACGGCGCTGGCGGATGTGGTCCGTCCACGGCTCGCGCTGCGCGGAGACACCAGACGGCTGGCGCTCGTCTGGAACATCCGTGTCCGGCCGGACGGCGATGTCTACCACCACTCGGGCGGCACCCGTGGCTTCACGGCGTTCGCCGGATTCAGTCCTCGGCACCGGACCGCCGTGGTCGCTCTGGCCAACACCGCACCCTCCGCCGACCAGCGCTTCATCCAGAGCGCCTACCAAACGCTGCTCTCACTGCTCATCCGGTGACCTCCGGCAGATCGGGACCGATGGTGAGCGTCACCGTGCCCGGCGCGGCTCGGGCCGAGCGTATGGGCACCAGGCCCGGGAGGTGCGCGGCGAGCGCTCCGGCCTGGTCCGCGAGGCCCTCCGGATAGGTGAGCGTGGTGCGTTGGGCGGGCGCGGGCGCGTTGCCGGTGCCGCTGATCCGGAAGCCGAGCGCCCTCAGCCGGTCGGCTGTCTCCCGGGCCCTGCCGGTCACGCCCGTACCGTTGAGTACGGTCACCGCGACGGTGGCCGCCGCGGGCGGCAGTTGACGGGCCGTCTCCGCCAGCCGGGCCGCGGTCGTCTCGCGGTCGAGCGCGAGGGCGGTGAACAGCCGCTGGGCGGCAGGCCCGTTCCAGACGACATTGGCCCGGTCGCTCGGCACGTCCCGCTCCCGTGGGTAGTTGGGCACGGTCAGAAAGGAAATCCGGTCGGTGGGCAGTGACTTGAGGCCGGCGGCCAGTTCATGGAGAGGCTTGAGGCCGGCCAGTTCGGGATCGGTGGTCAGTGATCCGGTGGCCGAGTCGAGAAAACCGTACAGCGCACCTGGGTTGTAGAGCTTGGCCTTGGCCCGGGCGACGAGCGCCCGCATGAACTCCTGCTGTCGGCCGATACGGCCGATGTCCGTGCCGTCGCCGAGGCTGTAGCGGGCCCGTACATAGCCGAGGGCCTCACTGTCCTTCACCGTCTGGCAGCCCGCGCGGAGATCGAGATGGGCCTTTCTGTCATGGATGGGCCGCTCGGGACAGATCTCGACACCGTCGAGGGCGTTGACCATTCCGGTGAATCCGCGGAAGTCCACGACCAGGAAGTGGTCGATGCGGACCCGGGTGTTCTGTTCGACGGTCTTGATCGCGCAGGCGGCGGCCTTGCCGGTGTCGCCGGTGGAACCCCCGATCGCGAACGCCTCGTTGATCTTGAAGTGATGCGGTACGGAGAAGGTGCCGTTGCCCCGTTCGCAGGCGGGAATCCGGACCCAGGAGTCACGCGGGAAGGACACCACAGTGGCCCATTTCCCGCTGCCGCCGACATGGAGCAGCAGCAAGGTGTCGGACTGCATGCTGGTCAGCCCTCGGCCGTAGCCGTCTCCCGCGCCTTTACGGCTGTCGGAGCCGATGACCAGGATGTTCTCGCCGCCCTGTGTGGCGCTGGGCCGGTTGTCGCCGATCGCGCCGTCCACGCCCGCGCCCTGGATATTGCCGCTGAGCCGGGTGTACAGCCAGCCGCCCGCGCCCGATGTGCCCAGCACCAGAAGGGCGGCGGCCACGGCGATCCAGCGTCCGATCCGGCGGAGCAGAGACCGCGGGCGCGGGTGTCCTCCACTCCGCGCGGGCCCGCTTCCCGCGCCCGTCTGTACTGCTTTCACGGCGTCAAGCTCCTTACTGCGGCCCGGTCGTGGAACGGATCGTACGGGGAGCGAGGTGCCCGATGTGCCGGATGTGTCGGACAATCATTCAGCCGAGAATGAGGATCGGCCACGCGTCGAACAGGGCACCGAAGCCGACCGGGAGCGGTCACGAAGGCCGGCGCGAGGGCGACCGCGAGGGTGAGGGCTGGGGCGACGGCGAGAACGACGCCGAGGTACGTCGGACGGCTCTGTCCGGTGGCCCGGGGCCCGGAGGTGCCGTGTAGTGGAGGGTGCTGCCCCGACCGGGCGGTCGGTGTGCCGCCCATGGGACGGCCGGATCGGAGGAACCTCGATGGGGAGCACGTCCAGCACGGCCGGTGTCATGGCCGTGGCGCTGCTCTGCGTCGCGGCGGTGACGGGCTGTGCCGACAGCGGCGGAGGCGGCTCCTCGGTGGCACGGTCCGAGGCACGGGACGGCCTCGCGGCGGACGCGTCCTCGCCCGGCGTGGACAGGGACGAGGTGTCCGCGCGGTCCACCTCGCTCGGACGGATCCTGGTCGACGGCGCGGGCCGGACTCTCTATCTCTTCGAAGGAGACGGAAAGAACACCTCCACCTGTACAGGGCCCTGCGCGAAGATCTGGCCTCCCTTGACCGTGGCGACAAGAGCGACCGCGGGCGGTGGCGGAGTCGAGAAGAGTCTGCTGGCCATTGCCGTCCGTGCCGACGGCGCCCGGCAGGTCACGTACAACGGCCATCCCTTGTACACGTTCGAGGACGACCACAAGCCCGGCGACACCAATGGCCAGGGCGATATCTCCTTCCACCACAGGTGGTACGTCCTCGACACCGCGGGCAACAGGAACACCACTCCGCAGCAGGACACCGGCGGTCTCTACTGACCTCCATCCACGCCTTCGAAACCTCTGGCCACCGGTGAGACAGGAGAAGCGATGTCACCAGGCACGTCCGTCGTATCCCCCCAGCGCGGACGGAAGCTCCGTGTGCTGCGGGGAGCGGCCCGGCTGCTGGCCGCCCTCGCCCTGGCGGTGAACGCCTATGTCCACGCCGATCTCGCTCCTCGCTACGACCTCGTCGCCGAGAACATCAGCCAGGGCACGCTCTTCCGTATCGAGGCCGCTCTGTCCGCGCTGGCGGCCCTGCTCATCCTGGTCTGGCACCGGCTGATCAGTGATCTCTTCGCCTGGTGCGTCGCCGCCGGAGGTCTGGCGCTGCTGTTCGTGTACCGGTACATCGATGTCGGCACGCTCGGACCGTTCCCGAACATGTACGAACCGCGGTGGTACGACGAGAAGTTCGTCGCGGTCGTCGCCCTGGCGCTCGCCGTCCTCGCCACGGTCTTTCTGCTGCTCACCCACCGCTGGCGGCGGGGCCGTGGCGTGCACGCGGGTCTGGGCAACCGCAGACGCCGCCGCGGCGAGGTGTCCTGACCGGACCCTCGTCCGCGGTGGCGCGGGCGTGGCTGCGGGCGTGCTTACTCGTACGGCGTGAGGAACTCCTTCGGCTTCAGTGCCCGCTCCACGATGCGGGTGTCGCCGACCCAGCCGTAGAAGCCCTGGCCGAACTTCTCGTCGAACTGGGTCCCGCCGATGACGAAGGGCTTGCCGAGCGTGGCGATACCGGTCGACTCCTGTGTGGGATTACGGGCGATCTTCGAGCCGTCGACATAGATCACCGTACGGTGTCCGTCGTTGACGACGGCGATGTGCGTCCACCGTCCGACCGGCAGGGCATGGCTCCATGAGGTGGGATCGGCGTCCTGGCGGTGTGCGTAGACGACGAACTGGATGAACCGCTCCGGAGAGATGTTGAGGCTGCACGTGGGCTCGTCGGGCGACCAGCCGGTGGTCTTGCCCGCCTCGCTGTTGCGCCCTTCCCAGCTCAGGATGCCCATCCAGGCGTGATCGCCCTCGAAGGGCTCCGGCAGCTTGATGTAGGTCTCGATGGTGTAACCCGAGGTGAACTTCGCGCTGTTGAGCGGTGCGTTGGCCGAGGTGGTGAGGATGGCGCCGCGGTCCGGGGACTTGCCGCCGTCGAAGCGCAGGCTCGCGTGGGCCGGCTGGCCCTCGTGGTGCTCGTTCGACCAGGTGAGCGCGTCGGCGCCGCTGGAGTGCAGCCGGCTCACGGTCAGATCGTTGCCGTTGCCGGTCAGATCGCGTGCGACCTTTCCGTCGGCCACGGGCGCGCCCGCCGTGCCG